>JAJQBF010000185.1 GCA_021203425.1 Clostridiales bacterium
ATTCCATATAATATTTTAATTTGGAGGTATAAAAGATGTACAGCAAAGTTTCAACAAATCTTGACTTTGCTTCCAGAGAAAAGGAAGTCCTTGAATTTTGGAAGAAAAACAACATTTTTGAAAAAAGCGTCAAAAACAGAGAAGGCGCAGAAGAATTTACATTCTATGACGGTCCCCCGACAGCGAACGGAAAGCCTCACATAGGTCATATTTTAACAAGAGTTATAAAGGATATTATTCCCCGTTACAGAACTATGAAGGGCTGCCACGTTCTTCGTAAAGCCGGTTGGGACACTCACGGTCTGCCTGTTGAGCTTGAAATTGAGAAAGAACTGGGTATAAGCGGTAAGCCCCAAATAGAAGAATACGGTGTTGAGCCTTTTATTAAAAAGTGTAAATCATCTGTATTCAAATATGAAACACTCTGGAGAGAAATGTCTGACAGAGTAGGTTTCTGGGCAGATATGGACAACCCCTATGTTACCTACCATAACACTTATATCGAGTCTATTTGGTGGGCTTTAAAGCAGATTTGGGACAAGGGTCTTCTCTATAAGGGTCATAAAATCGTTCCCTACTGCCCACGCTGCGGTACGGCTCTTTCCTCACACGAGGTTGCCCAGGGCTATAAAAACGTAAAGGAAACTTCAGTTATCGCCCGTTTTAAGTGTGTTGACGAGGAAAACACTTCCTTCCTTGCATGGACGACAACACCTTGGACACTTCCCTCAAACGTAGCCCTTTGTGTAAATCCCAAGGAAAATTATGTTAAGATTAAATCAAGAGACGAATATTTTATTATGGCCGAGGCTCTTGTTGAAAAGATTTTAGGCGAGGACGTTGAAATAGTTGAAACCTACAAGGGCAAGGAGCTTGAAGGCAGACACTATGTTCCTCTTTTCGACTATGTAGAGGGCAAGCTTGACAAGGACGCATACTACGTTACCTGTGACGGCTATGTAACTTTAACAGACGGTACCGGTATCGTTCACATTGCTCCTGCCTTCGGTGAAGACGACGCAAAAGTAGGCAAAAATTATGACCTTCCCTTCGTTCAGCTTGTAGACGAACAGGGCAATTTTACAAAAGAGGTTTATGACCTTGAGGGCGTTTTCGTCAAAAAAGGCGACCCCATTATAATAGAAAAATTAAAGGAAAGCGGAAAGCTTTTTGCGGCTCTTCCCTTTGAACATGACTACCCCTTCTGCTGGCGCTGTGACACACCTTTGCTTTACTATGCAAGAGACACATGGTTTATTGCAATGACAAAGGTTAAGGATCAGCTCCTTAAGAATAACGAAACCGTAAACTGGATTCCCGACAATATTAAGCACGGACGTTTCGGAAACTTCCTTGAAAACGTTATTGACTGGGGCTTAAGCCGTGAAAGATACTGGGGAACACCTTTGCCCATATGGGAGTGTGAGTGCGGTCACAGACACGCAATAGGCAGTATTGAAGAGCTTAAGTCTATGTCAGACGACTGTCCAGACGATATTGAACTTCACAAGCCCTATATCGACAATGTACATCTTAAGTGCCCCAAGTGCGGCGGAAAGATGACAAGAGTAAGCGAGATTATTGACTGTTGGTTTGACTCGGGTTCAATGCCCTTTGCCCAACTCCACTATCCCTTTGAAAACAAGGAGCTTTTTGAAAAACATTTCCCGGCAAACTTCATTTCAGAGGCTGTCGACCAGACAAGAGGCTGGTTCTATACACTTATGGCTATTTCAACCCTTATTTTCGACAAGGCACCCTATGAAAACGTAATCGTTATGGGTCTTGTTCAGGATAAGGACGGAAGAAAAATGTCTAAGCATTTAGGCAATGTTGTTGACCCCTGGGAGGTTTTGGATAATCAGGGAGCAGATGCCGTAAGATGGTATTTCTACACAAACTCAAACCCCTGGCTGCCCAGCCGTTTCTATGAAAAGGCAGTAAACGAGGCTCAGAGAAAGTTTATGGGTACATTCTGGAATACCTATGCTTTCTTCGTTCTCTATGCAAACATAGACGAATTTAACCCCAAGGATTATCGTTTTGAATATAACAAGCTTGCTGTTATTGACAAGTGGATAATTTCAAAGCTCCAGACACTTATTAAATATGTGGACAAAAATCTTGAAAATTACAAGATTACGGAATCTGCAAGAGCCTTAAACGACTTCGTTGACGAGCTTTCAAACTGGTATGTAAGAAGAAGCCGTGACCGTTTCTGGGGCAAGGGTATGCCTCGGGATAAGATAAACGCTTATATGACACTTTATACGGTTCTTGTTGAGCTTGCCAAGCTGTCGGCGCCTTTTGTGCCCTTTATGGCAGAGCAAATCTATCAGAATCTCGTTGTTACAGTTGACAAGGAGGCTCCCGAGTCGATTCACCTCTGTGACTTCCCTGTTGCTGACGATAATATGATAGACGAAAAGCTTGAAACATCTATGGAAGAGGTTCTTTCCGTTGTTATTGCAGGTCGTGCCGCAAGAAATACGGCGAATATAAAGAACAGACAGCCCATAGGCAAGATGTATGTTAAGGCAGATAAGGTTCTTGACGATATGTATAAGGAAATTATACTTGACGAGCTTAACGTAAAGGAATGTGAATTTACAGACGATGTTTCCGCCTTTACAAGCTACAGCTTTAAGCCTCAGCTCCGTACGTTAGGCAGAAAATACGGCAAGCTTATACCCAAAATCAGTGAATATTTGAGAAACGGTGACGGTTCCGCTCTTATGGGAGAGCTTAAGGCTAAGGGTCAGATTAAGTTTGTTGTTGACAACATTGAAATTGAACTTGCCGAAGAGGATCTTCTTATAGAAACAGCCAAGAGAGAGGGCTTTGTTTCCGAAAGCGATAAACATACAACAGTTGTTTTGGACACTAACCTTTCTGAAGAGCTTATCGAAGAAGGCTTTGTAAGAGAAATTATCTCTAAAGTTCAGACAATGAGAAAAGAGGCAGGCTTTGAGGTTCTCGATAGAATAACTCTCTACTACAGCGGCAGTGAAAAGATAGAAGAGGTATTTGAAAAGAAAGCAGATTCCATAACATCTGACGTTCTTGCCACAGCAGCCGTAAAAGGCTCAGACCCCGAGGCTTATTCAAAGGATTGGACTATAAACGGCGAAAAAGCAACACTTGCAGTAAAGAAAAACTGATATAAACAAAAGCAAAAGCCCCCGAATCTTATGATTTGAGGGCTTTTAAAATGTTTAAGCCAATATTTCTTTTGTCTTATTCTTTGCAGCGTCTAAAGCCGCATCAATTTTTGAGGGATCTTTTCCGCCGGCCTGAGCCATATTCGGTCTTCCGCCACCTCCTCCTCCGCAGATTACAGCCGCTGTTTTAACAATATCTCCGGCTTTAACTCCGGCTTTAACAGCCTTGTCTCCGCAGGAAACAACAAAGCATACCTTTCCGTCGGCGGTTCCGCCTAAAATAATAACGGAATCGGGGTTTTTGTCTTTAAGGGTATCGCTTGTCTTGCGGAGTGCGTTCATATCTGCATTTTCAATCTTTCCGCAGATAACTCCTATACCGTTTATATCTTCCTTTGCATTTGCAATATCGTCAATACTTCCCTTTGAAAGACTTGCCTTAAGAGCTTCAACCTCTTTCTTAAGACGCTTGTTTTCATCGAGAATATCTGAAATTCTTTCTGCCCAGCCGGTAATATTTGTCTTTAATACTCCTTTTACCTTTTCCTGAATTTCTTCTCTTGTGTTGTAGTAGTTAAGTGTGTTATAGCCTGTAATCGCTTCAATACGTCTTACTCCGGCGGCGATTCCGTTTTCGGAGAGAATCTTGAAGGCGCCTGCCGAGGCTGTGTTTTTAAGATGGGTTCCGCCGCAGAATTCAATTGAATAATCGCCTACGGAAACAACTCTTACTGTTTTGCCGTATTTTTCTCCGAAAAGAGCCATAGCGCCCAGCTTTTTGGCATCTTCAATATCCATTTCCTTACAGCTTACGTCAAGACCGGAAAGTATTTTATCGTTTACGATTTTTTCAACCTTTCTCAGGTCATCATATGAAATAGGCTCAAAATGGGTGAAGTCAAAACGAAGTCTTTCGTCGCTTACATAAGAGCCTGCCTGTTCAACGTGATCTCCCAAAACATCACGAAGTGCCTTTTGAAGAATATGGGTTGTTGTGTGGTTTCTGGCAATTGCCAAACGGCGCTTTCCGTCAACCTCAGCCGTAACCTTGTCACCTGTTTTAATTACACCGCTTTTTACAATACCTGTGTGAAGATGTTTATTTCCGCCGAATTTTGTTGTATCGCTTATTATAACAAGGGCATTTTCTGTCTTTATTATGCCTCTGTCACCAACCTGACCGCCCATTTCGGCATAGAAAGGTGTTTTGTCAAGAAAAACGGTTACGTTTGCTCCGGCTGATGCTTCTTCGGCTATTTCATCTTCCGAAACAAGGGCTGTTACTGTACAGTCTTCCAAAACAAGATTGTTGTAGCCGTCGAATTTTGTGGCAAGAGCCGGGTCAAGCTGATTGAAAACAGTTTCTTCGGCACCCATATAGGTGTCGGTTTCTCTTGCATCTCTTGCCTTTTTGCGCTGTGCCTCCATTTCGGCTTTAAAGCCTTCAAGGTCTGCCTCATAGCCGTGTTCAGCTAAGATATCTTCCGTAAGGTCGGTGGGGAAACCGTAGGTATCATAAAGCTTAAATACATATTTTCCTTCGAGAACAGGAGTATCCTTCTTTATTGCCTCCATAAATTCATTCAGCTTTTCAAGACCTTTGTCAAGTGTCTTATAGAAGTTTTCTTCTTCTGTTGATATGATTTTCTGAATTGTAGCCTGTTTTTCCTTAAGCTCGGGGTAAGCCTCCCCTGAATTGTTTATAACAACCTGTGAAAGCTCAGTAAGGAAGGTTCTGTCAATACCCAAGAGCTTTCCGTGACGGGCGGCACGTCTTAAAAGACGTCTTAAAACATAGCCTCTGCCGTTGTTTGAAGGAAGAACGCCGTCAGCCGTCATAAATGTCATAGAACGGACGTGGTCGGTTATAACTCTTATGGAAACATCGTCATCGTGATTTTCGTGATATTTTTTTCCGGCTATTTCACATACGGCGTCTCTTATTGCCTTAACGGTGTCTACGTCAAAAATAGATTCAACATTCTGCATAACCGTTGCAATTCTTTCAAGACCCATACCCGTATCAATGTTGGGGTGTTCAAGACGGGGATAGGAGCCGTCCTCCTGCTTGTCAAACTGTGTAAATACAAGATTCCAGATTTCCATATATCTGTCGCAGTCACAGCCTACAGTACAGCCGGGCTTTCCGCAGCCGTATTCTTCACCCTTGTCATAGTAAATTTCTGAACAGGGACCGCAGGGACCTACACCGTGCTCCCAGAAATTATCATCTCTGCCCATTCTGAAAATCTTTTCAGGGGGAAGACCTACTTTTTTATTCCAGATTTCAAAAGCCTCATCGTCGTCTTCAAAAATTGAAACATAAAGCCTGTCTTCGGGAAGTTTTAAAACCTCTGTAAAGAATTCCCAAGCCCAGGGAATAGCCTCTTCCTTAAAATAGTCTCCGAATGAGAAATTGCCCAACATTTCGAAGAACGTGCCGTGGCGTGCTGTTTTTCCTACATTCTCAATGTCGCCGGTTCTTATACATTTTTGACAGGTTGTAACCCTTTTTCTCGGGGGAATCTGCTGACCTGTAAAATAAGGCTTTAAGGGCGCCATACCCGAATTTATAAGAAGAAGAGATTTGTCGTTATGAGGAACAAGTGATGCGCTTGCAAGTCTTAAATGTCCCTTGCTTTCAAAAAAGCTCAAAAATTTTTCTCTTAATTCATTTACACCCATATATTCCATTACTGTTTTACCTCCGTTGGAATTCTGAAATTTCCTTAATTATTCTGAATCTTAATCTAATATAGAATTATAAGATTTTTTATTAATGTTGTCAACCGCTTTACAAAAATTAATCGGCGGTATCTTAAACTATTATGAGTCCTTTTGTGAAATCGTCACCTTTTTTCCCGAGGTTATATAAATCAGAGGCAAAGGTTTCTTTTGCGAAAAGCGTTCTTCCCGAGGGTGAAAGCTTTTCAATATCTTTTTTTATGTTTATAAGAACGGGAACCCTTGCATTTTCAGAAAGAAGTCCCAAAAGCTGTGTTTTATTTTTCTTAACCCCCAAAACCCTTATATAAGGAAGGGGTTTCGGAGGCATAACGTCTTCTTTTTTAATATCCAAAAGGATATGAAGAAGACCTCTTGTAAGCTTTGTTCTTGTATACCGTTTGGATTTAAGTCTGTCTGCAAGACTTTCGGCTGTTTCAAAATCTGAATTTTTATAAATTTTGTTTTCAAGCCCCTCAGTTATATCGCATATTTCTTTTAAGCCTTTCGCTCCTGTTTTAAGTATAATATATCTTAACATTTCCGTATAATCGTTTAAACAGCGGCTGCCCTTTTTGATTTCTTCAATATATAATGAGAAAACATTTTCGGGAACAGCGCTACTTACTTCTTCCGTACGGTTTTCCCCAAGAGCTTTTCTTACGGCTGAGGCTGAAGAAAAGCAGGAATTTATATCTTCGTCTTTATAGTCAGCTCCAAGCCGCTTTATTCCTATGGGAATAACCTCCGAGTTTAAAAGCTTAAGCTGTTTTATATATTCCACAGCCAGGATATTGTTGGGCATTGAAAAGATTTCATCCTCGGCGGAAAGCAGTGAACAAAGCGCCAGTTCCCTTGCTTTGGGAAAGCGTAAGCCTTTTTTTGAATTTTCTTTAAGGGCTGTTTTAAAGGCAGTGGGTTCACTTGTCAAAATATCCGCCG
The DNA here is from genome assembly GCA_021203425.1 of Clostridiales bacterium. GTDB lineage: Bacteria > Bacillota > Clostridia > Lachnospirales > CAG-274 > JAJQCI01. The sequence continues at coordinate 6,828 of JAJQBF010000185.1, forward strand.
CCGCAGTCAAAATTTCCGTACTTTCCGCCTCACAGCCGAAAACCATATAATCAAATATTCCGGCGGATTCTATAGTTTTACAGCAGCCTTCGGCAAATATATCCGCCGCTCCTGTGGCATAAACAACAGGCAGTTCCAAAACAATATCGGTTCCGTTAAGCAAGGCTGTCTTTGTTCTTAAAAACTTGTCAAAAACAGCCAGTTCTCCTCTTTGGGTAAAGTTTCCGCTCATAACAACCCCCAAAAAACCGGCGCCTGTTTTAATTTTAGCCTGTTTCATTATATATCTGTGTCCGTTGTGCAGAGGGTTAAACTCCGCCGCCAAAGCCGCTCCTCTAATCATAGCCAAAACTCCTTAATCTGTTTTAACCAATTATGCCCTAAAATTTGTATATTGT
>JAJQBF010000300.1 GCA_021203425.1 Clostridiales bacterium
TTTCCGAAAATGTAACATGGGGACAGCGTAAGAGAATGGCGGACGGTAAAGTAAGCCTCGCTTACAGCCGATTCCTCGGATATGATAAAGCCGCAGACGGAAGTATGGTTATTAATGAAGAACAGGCAAAAGCAATAAGGCTTATTTATAAGCTATTCCTTGAAGGATATTCACCCTATAGCATAGCACAAAACCTTACTCGTCAAGGCATCCTTACTCCGGCAGGAAAAAGCAGATGGTGTCAAAGTACTGTTAAAAGTATACTTACAAACGAAAAATATAAAGGAGACGCACTTCTGCAAAAGTATTTTACAGAGAGCTTTTTAACCCATAAGGCAAAGAAAAATGAAGGACAACTCCAACAGTACTATGTAAAAGATAATCACGAGGCAATTATAAGTCCTGAGTTATTTGATATGGTGCAGATTGAAATTAAAAAGAGAAATAAACAGGGTGGCCGTTACAGCGGAACGGGACTTTTTTCAAACAAGCTGAAATGTGGTGATTGCGGAAATTGGTATGGTTCAAAAGTATGGCAGTCAAACACCAAATACCGAAAGGCCATATTTCAATGTAACCATAAATTTAAAAATAAATGTCAAACACCGAATTTAACCGAGGAAAAAATAAAAGAATTTTTTCTTAGAGCCATAAATCAACTTATTGAAAATAAAAATGAAATTTTAGAAAATATGGAAACAGTGCTTGCCGTTGTCTGCAACACCTCAGAGCTTGAAGCTGAACAATTGGATTTTCAAAATGAACTTGACTTTTTGGTATCAAGCATTGAAAGCTGTATAGCCGAAAATGCAAGAAATGTACAAAATCAAGATGAATATAATCAGAAGTATGACAGCTTAGTTAAAAAGTATAACGATGTAAAAGAGAAATATGAAAATACTTCTGCTATACTTAAAAAGCAAAATCAAAAAATATATGAAGTGAAATTTTTTATAAACACCTTAAAGAAACAAAATGCCCTCATTAATGAATTCGACAACGGATTGTGGGATATCTTATTGGACTACGGAACAGTAAATAGAAACGGCAGTATAACATTTACATTTAAGAATGATATTGAAATAACTGTTGATTGATGAAACCCTCCTGTCAAGAATAAATTGATGGGAGGTCTTTTTATTCCATAAAACAGGAAAACGGGTCGTTTTTGCCGATTTTGCAAAATGACCCGTTTTAAGAACAATCGTCTTTTTTTATTAATTTCATTGTTGAGATTTCAGGTATTGTTACTTTTTTCATTGCTGTGCAGTAGGAAAATGCATGCCCGCCAATATTTGTTACGCTGTCAGGTATTATTATTTCCTTTACTTTTGCACAATTATTAAATGTATACTCTCCAATACTTGTCACACTGTTTGATATTGTTATTTCCAATGCCGATTCGCAGCTGCTAAATGCCCAGTCGCCAATACTTGTTACGCTGCTTGGTATTGTTATTTTTTTCAATGACACACACGTTGTAAATGCATGATCGCCTATACTTGTGACGTTGTTAGGTATTGTTACTTCTGTCAGTAATTCGCAAAAGAGAAATGCACGTTTGCCTATACTTGTTATGGTGTCGGGTATTGTCACTTTAGTCATTTTTGTACAATAGGCAAATGCGTTTTCCCCTATGCTTGTTATATTATCCGAAATGACAACCGATATTATGCTCTCCACATACGAATACCAAGGTACATCTTGTTCGTCACTGTAGTTATACATATCTCCCGAACCGGAGAGAACAAGTGAGCCGTCACCGTAAAGGACATATTGAATATTATCTCCGCAGCTGCCCGAGGCTAAAACTTCGTCAGTATCGGCAAAATCCGCTGCAACCGTTTCGGTTAAAGCCGAACCGGAAAGAGTTTCTTCCTCAAGGGTTACTTCCTCATTCGAAGAGATTTCGGCGGCTGTATTGTCGGCGGACACAGTCCCGAAATTTACAGCAGTGAAAATAAAGCTTAAAATCAGAGCTGAAACTTGTTTTAATTTCATAATATTTCTCCTTTCATCTGAATCAATAAACATTTGCATTACTATTGTATAACATCTGCTGTATTAAAGTCAATAAAAAAGGAAATTCTTATCGACAAAAAAAAGGACTGTCACCATTCCTCGGATAGTGACAGCCGAAATAAAAGAGTAAAATGACCATATACGAAGTTCAGCAAAAAGACAGAGTTGCTAAGCCTCCCCTTCGATAAGGGGAGGGGGACCGCTGTCGGAAGCCAATAAAACTGCGGTACCACAGCATAATTTTATGATGACATAGTAAATTTTGCTTTACACAGCGGTGGAAGGGTCGACGGCTCGGCAGCCAAACCGCGTTGTAACTAAATCGACTAAGTTTTGTATATAACCACAAAAAGTAATTTCTTCAGTACGAAAAATCAAAGTCCTACATATTTGTTAAACTTTTCACCGTAGACCTTTTGTAAGACTCTGAGGGTTTTTTTGTCTTTTCCCCCGACGGATATGCCGTCGACGGTTTTTACTCTTGCGCAAAGATTTCCGGAGGAGCAGATTATAACCTCGTCGGCGTTCATAAGCTCAGTCAGTGAGAAAGGTGTTATTTTTACGGGAATATTTAAGTCTTCGCTTAACTCCATAAGGTGTTTTCTTGTTATTCCCGGAAGAATAAGTTCATCGGCGGGAGGGGTTATAAGAGCGCCTTTATTTATTATAAGAACATTGCTGTGGGCTCCTTCCGTTACTCTGGAACCTCTGTGAAAAATAATTTCGTCACAGTCTCTTTCCTTTGCCCTTTGTGCCCCCAAAACAGAGGGAATAAGGTTAAGAGTTTTTATGTTGCAGTAGAAAAAGCGCTTGTCTTCCATTGTTATAACGTTATAATCCCTGTCAAAGGGAGTCATTTCAAACTCATTTACAAATGCCAAAAGGTTTGGCTTTACCCCCTCGGGGAAAGCGTGCCCTCTGGGGGCTGTCCCTCTTGAAGCCTGCCAGTAAAGCATTCCCGTTTTATCCTTATCATATTTGCCCACAAGTTCTTTAAGAACTCTTTCAATCTCCGCTCTTTCCATAGAAAAATTAATTTCAAGCAGACGGCAGGAATTATAAAACCTGTCCATATGGTCTTCGAGGGCAAAAGCGACACCGTTTTTCACAGATGTAGCGTCATAAACTCCATCACCGAAATAAACCGCCCTGTCATTAAGGGGAATTGTCATTTCCTCCATAGAACAAATTTTTCCGTTGTAATAAGCTATATTATTCATAATATACACCTCTCTTTTACGAATATATTTAACTTCCCCTATATATATTATAATAAAATATATTTTCGGGGAGGATATAATTTGAGTACAAAAATAGTTGTTTTTCAGATGAAGGACTTAATTAAAAAAGGAGCTTTCATTGCCGCCGGCATAATTATATTAGCTTTTATACTGTTCTTTTTAAACTCGGATAAAAACAAAACAAGCTACATACCGGGAACCTACTCAGCCGAAATTATTTTACAGAACAGCCCTGTTGTTATCGAAGTTACCGTAGATGAAAATTCTATTTTGGATATTGCTATGCTTAATATGGGAGAAACCCAAGAGGTTTTTTATCCTCTTTTTGAGCCTTCCTTTGAAACCCTGCGGTCGGAAATTCTGAATCTTCAGACTACCGACATAAAAATAAGCGAAAATACGGTAACCTCGTCGATTTTGCTTGATTCCGTAAATACAGCTTTGGAAGAGGCAAAAAGAGAAAAAGAAACAACCTCGGAGACAACAACAAAAGCCGACTGAAACCTATGCGTTTTTCAATGTCTTTGGAATTTTCTCAGCTGAGGAACAAGCTCTGCAAGAACAGCCTTAACTTCTTGGGCTTCTTCAACGGTATTTTCGGAAGAAAAGCTGAAACGGACAGCAGAGCCTCCTCTCGGTACTCCCCATATTTTAGCTACGGTGTTTTCGTTTTTCTTTGCCTTTGAAGAGCAGGCTGAACCTGTGGAAACATATATTCCCCTGTCTTCCAAAGCATGGAGAAGAACCTCGCCCCTTACACCCTTAAAGCTTAAATTCAATATATAGGGAGAGGTGTTTTTTCCGTTTACCTCTATATCGGGGAGAATATCGGTTATTTCGAAAAGTTTTTCCTTTACAGCCTTAACTCTTTCATAATTTTCGGATATTCTGTCACATAAATCCGATGCGGCGGCTCCGAAGGCAGCTATGCCGGGAGTATTTTCCGTTCCCGGGCGAATACCGTTTTGCTGTTCGCCGCCCAAAATTCTGGGGGTAAATCTAAGCCCCTTTTTGAAAACAATTGCGCCGCAGCCCTTTGTTCCGAAAATTTTATGTGAGCTTATTGTTATAAAATCAGCAAATTTTCCGTTTATACTGTGCTTGCAGAATGCCTGAACACAGTCGGCGTGATAGAGTGTGTTCGGGTTTTTCTTCTTTATAATATCGTATATTTGGGGTAAATCGTTTACTGTTCCCGTTTCGTTGTTCACAGCCATAAGGCTTACCAGAACCGTGTCTTCTCTTACAGTTTCTTTTAATTCATCAAAGCTTATATTTCCGCCTTCGTCAAGACTTAAATATGTTACCTCTGCCCCCTGTCTTTCAAGTTCCTTATAAGCAGCGGCAACAGAGGGGTGTTCGACTCTTGTAGTAATAAAATGTCTGCCCTTTCGTTTATAGGCTTCTGCCGTTCCTAAAATAACTGTGTTATTGGCCTCTGTTCCTCCGGAAGTAAAGACAAGGTTTCCGTCTGAGGAAAGGGTCTTTAAAATTGTGTTTTTCGATTCTGTAATAACCTTTTCACAGTCAAAACCAAAGCTGTGAAGGTTTGAAGGGTTTGAATATAACTCAGTCATCATTCTGAGTGCGGCAGCCGCTGCCTTATCAGATGTTTTTGTTGTAGATGCGTTATCAAAATATATCAACTTAAATCACCGGCCTCATATAAAATTATTACGGAGGCCGCAAGACCTGCGGCTTCCGTTCTCAAAATTCTTTTTCCCATTGTTACTGTGGAAATACCCTTTGACAGTGCGTAATTGACTTCGCTTTGGTCAAAGCCCCCTTCGGAGCCTATGAATATGGCAAGGCTTTTGCCTTTAAAACCCTTGGCAAAGGTTTTTATTGAATTTACTCTTTCACATTCATAGGGCATAAGAGCGCCGTCAAATTTTTCGACCGCTATATCCGCCGCATCTTTAAAAGACATCAACGGCTTAACCTCGGGAATTATTCCCCGTCTGCACTGTTTCGCCGCCGAAAGAGCAGTCTTATTCCATCTTGCAATTTTCTTTTCTTCTTTGCCTTTAAGCTTAACCATAGAATTTCTTGTGTCTATGGGAACAATTTCCACAACCCCTATTTCGATACATTTTTGTATAACAAGCTCCATTTTATCCCCCTTGGGAAGAGCCTGAAAAAGGGTTATTTTGACATTTGGCTCGTTTTCGTTTTTCTTCTTTTCGATTATGTCACACAAAATCTCGGACTTTTTCACACTGACGGTTTTGCATACATAGTCGTTTTCATCTCCGTCCCCTACTGTTATTTCCTCTCCCGGTTTTATTCTCAAAACTTCGGAAATATGAAGGGCTTCCTCACCTCTTATTTCGAGGGTATTTTCATTTATAAGATTTTTTTCGGTAAAAAATTTAGGCATAACATCACCTTTTTTCCGCCGTAAGGGCACACCATTCATCTTTAACACTTGTGTCTGTTATAATAAAGCCGCTTTCTTTTAGGGCTGAAATTACTTCGTCAAGCCTGTCCTTTATTATGCCTGAGGAAATAAAAGCTCCCCCCGGGCTTAACGGCTCTGTATGCTGCCGGGGCTATACCTATTATAACATCTGCCACAATATTTGCCACTGCAATATCAAAGCTGTTTTCGCCTATTTCTTCCGTAAGGCGGCTGTCGGAGAGAACATCTCCCGAGGTTACGTAATACCTGTCTCTGCCTATACCGTTAAGGGCTGCATTTTCATAAGCCACATCTACGGCATTTTCGTCTATATCAACGGCAAAAGCCGATTTTCCGCCCAAAAGAAGTGAAACTATGGAAAGAATTCCGCTGCCGCAGCCCAAATCCAGAATTTTACTTTCGGGGGCAACATATTTTTCAAGCCTTTCCATACAAAGCCTTGTAGTTTGATGCAGCCCCGTTCCGAAAACATTTCCCGGGTTTATTGTAAGGGTAATTCTGTCTGTGGGGGCGGCCTCTTCCCAAACCGGCTTTACATACAGCTTGTCTCCTACGTTAAAGGGCTTGTAAAATTCCTTCCACTTGTTAAGCCATATGTCATCGTCAAGGTTGTTTTCCCTCTCTATTTCCAGACTTCCCAAGTCAAGACCGAAATCACTGCTTTTAAGCCTGTTTATGTTTTCTCTTACGGCAAGCAGAAGTTCTTCGCCGTAAGGGTTTGCGCTTGTGTAAAATATAACTTTAACGTCGTTATCCTCTGACTCTGTCAGCTTATCTTTAAAATAATCCCAGTCTTGAGAAGGCGTCTCGAAATATTCCGCCCTTTCTCTTGGATCGTCTATTTCAACTCCGTTTATGCCTGCCTCCATAAGAGCGCCGCAGACAGCCTCAGCCCCCTGTGCCGTTGTTCTTATAAGGGTTTTGTTCCACTCCATTTTCAGCCCTCCGCCTTTCTGTTCAAATATTCTTTATAACACAATACACCGATTATGGTCTTGCTGTCTGTTATTTCTCCCGAAAAAATCATATTAACAGCCTCGTCTAAAGTATATCGGCAGTCTGTCAAAAATTCGTCTTCGTCAAAGTTATAGCTGCCCCTTGTAAGCTCTGAGCAGAGATAAATGTGTATAACCTCGTTTGAAAAGCCGGCAGAGGTTTGAAAGCTTGTCAAATGAACTATTTTTCCTGCCTTATATGAGGTTTCCTCTTCAAGCTCCCTTAAGGCACATTCCTTGGGGTCTTCTCCTGTTTCGCAAATTCCCGCCGGAATTTCTATAATTTCTTTTTCCACAGGGTGTCTGTATTGGCGAACAAATATAAGTCTGCCCTGTTCGTCCTCTGCCACTATAGCCGAGGCGTCATTGTGAAGAACAACCTCTCTTTTAGCTTCTCTGCCGTTGGGCAAAACAACGGTATCCACCTTTACATCTATAATTTTTCCTTTAAATATATTTTCTCTCTTTATTCTTTTATACATAACCAACCTCCGACGTATAATAATAAATTTTCCTTCTAATTAC
>JAJQBF010000290.1 GCA_021203425.1 Clostridiales bacterium
GTTGTATGTGTGTCTTAAATTAACTGAGATTATTTGACGTGTAAGAATCGGGGTTTGAAACGGGTGTGTCTATATTATTAATTTTGCGGATATGGTAATTGGTATAACTGTCGGTTTTAATCCTATTTACAAATTTACGGCGGATATTTCGGTTTGAGTTAAAGATTTTTTCATAAGTTCTTCCTTTCGTATATGTAAATTGCTTATAGATACGCATACATCTTTATGCCTGTTTTTTATTGGTAATTAATTAACCACGAGTTATTCAAAACCTTTGAATCACTATATGTTAAAATTGTAACCGTAAAACGAGTGTTAGGGTATAGAGGTTATGACACACAGACCTTAACACTCAGTGTTGCCTCTTCAACAGTTATAAGTGTGTCTGCACCCTGCGGAAATTCCTGTTTCGGGTTTCCCTTTAAAGGGGGTGCTTTTTTTATTTGGCTTTTGAAGAGGTTCTGCGCATTTTTTTCTTCCTTAATAATTCAAAGCCGAAGAAAGAAATGCGCAGTAGGAGGTGTGGTATGGAAATTACATTCGGTTCCCGGCTGAAACACGCTTGGAACGCATTTTTTAACAAAGACCCTACATATAATATGGGTATGGGATATACTTACAGACCCGACAGACCGAGGTTTACCAGGGGTAATGAAAAAACCATAGTAACGGCGGTTTATAACAGAATAGCTATAGACGCAGCGGCGATTAACATTCAGCACATAAAGCTGGACGAAAACGGCCGCTTTTTAAGTGCCGTAAATTCGGAGCTTAACAATTGTTTAACCCTTGAGGCAAACACCGACCAAACAGGAAGAGCCTTTATTCAGGACGCTGTTATGTCGATGTTAGACGAGGGGTGTGTAGCGCTTATTCCCATTGACACGAAAATCAACCCTATGTCAAGCAGTTCTTATAAAATATTAACTATGAGGACGGGGAAGATTTTAGAGTGGTATCCCGAGAACATAAAGGTCAGGGTTTATAACGAGAGGACAGGTCTTCAAGAGGACATTATTGTTCCCAAAAAGATAGCGGCGGTTATAGAAAACCCTTTGTATGCTGTTATGAATGAGCCTAACTCCACTTTACAAAGGCTCATAAGGAAACTGAGTCTTTTGGACATAGTAGACGAAACAACAAGCTCGGGCAAGCTGAACCTTATTATACAGCTGCCTTATGTTATTAAGTCTAAGGCAAGAAAACAGCAGGCGGAGCAGAGACGAAAGGACATTGAAGAACAGCTTGCCGGGTCTAAGTATGGAATAGCGTATGCCGACGGGACTGAAAAGATTATTCAGCTTAACAGGTCACTTGAAAATAATCTTTTGACACAGATTGAGTATTTAACAAATCTTCTTTACAGTCAGCTGGGGCTTACCCAAGCCGTAATGGACGGAACGGCAGGCGAAACAGAAATGTTAAATTATTATAACCGCACCATTGACCCGATTATGTCGGCTTTGGTGGAGGAAATGAAGAGAAAATTTTTGACTAAAACAGCAAGGTCACAAAACCAGTCAATAGCCTATTTCAGAGAACCCTTTAAGCTTGTACCTGTAAACCAGATGGCAGAGATTGCCGACAAGTTTACGAGAAATGAGATTATATCGTCTAATGAAATCAGGCAGGTTATCGGAATGAAACCATCGGAAGACCCGAAGGCAGATGAGCTTAGGAACAGCAACATAAGTCAGGCGAAGGAAGAGGAAAGTTCGGGGTCGGCGACCGGCACTGACCCCTCAGTCGGCTGACGCCGACATCTCCCCTAGAAGGGGAGACGAACCTCTCAGGCACCGCAACAGCGGTTCCAGCTCCCCTAGGAGGGGAGCCTGACCCCATCGTCAGCGCTTTGCGCTGACACTTCCCATAGAAGAGGAAACTAAGAGGAGGAAAATTCAAAATGAAGTATGATTTCAGCGGCTGGGCAACGAGGAATAATCTTCGCTGTTCAGACGGAAGAATTATAAGAAAAGATGCTTTCAAGCACGATGACGGGCAGACGGTTTCCCTTGTTTGGAACCACCAGCACAACAGCCCCGGCAATGTTTTGGGGCACGCTTTGCTTGAAAACAGAGAGGAAGGCGTTTATGCCTACTGTACATTTAACGATACACCCTTAGGACAGCACTCTAAGCTGTTAGTTCAGCATGGAGATATTACGGCACTTTCGATATATGCAAACCAGTTAAAGCAGATGGGAAGTGATGTTCTTCACGGGGCTATTCGTGAAGTAAGCATTGTATTGGCCGGAGCCAACCCCGGGGCATATATCGAGTCTGTAATAAGTCACGGAGCTGAGAGTGAGGAAGAGGCTGTTATATATACAGGGGAAGATATTAAGCTGTTTCACGCAGAAGAAAGCAGCGGAAAGGACGAAGGTGAAAAAATGAGCAAGGAAAAAACCGAAAGCAAAGGCAGTGGCAAGACCATAGGTGATGTATTTGATACCCTTACCGAAGAGCAGAAGACGGTTGTTTATGCTTTGGTAGGGCAGGCTTTACAGGAGCAGAAAAGCGGAGGAAAAGATGAAGAAGATGAGGAGGACGAAGAAGAAATGAAACACAACGTATTTGACGAAGGCACAGCTCAGCAGACAGATGTTTTAAGCCATTCGGAAATGGCGGCGATTTTTGCAGACGCAAAGAGATACGGCAGTTTAAAGGACAGTATTATTGCCCACGGTATTGAGGATATTGATTTTCTGTTTCCCGATGCCAGAAATGTAACACAGACACCCCAGTTTATTGAAAGGAAGAGAACATGGGTGCCTAAAGTTATGAACGGAGCACACCACACACCTTTTTCAAGAATTAAGTCGCTGTTTGCAGACATTACGGCAGACGAGGCAAGGGCAAGGGGTTATACCAAAGGCAACAAGAAGATTGAGGAAGTATTTACTCTTCTTAAGAGAACCACAACCCCCACAACCATTTATAAGAAACAGAAACTTGACAGAGATGATGTAGTTGATATTACGGATTTCGACGTTGTGGCTTGGCTTAAAACCGAAATGAGAGGTATGCTTGATGAGGAAATAGCAAGAGCCATTCTTGTGGGAGACGGCAGAAGTACTGCTGATGATGACAAGATTAACGAATCCAACATAAGACCTATTTGGACAGACGACGACCTTTATGCAATAAAGACCACAATTACACCGTCAGAAGACACCGATGACGCAAAAGCAAAAGCCTTTATAAGAGCCTGCATTAAATCGAGAATAGACTATAAAGGCTCGGGTACCCCTACCCTCTTTACAACAGAGGATATGCTTACCGACTGTCTTTTGATGGAAGACAGTATAGGTCACGTTATTTATGAATCTGTCGACAAGCTAGCTACAACATTGAGAGTTAAGGAAATTGTGACTGTTCCTGTTTTGGAAAATCTCTCAAGAACAGATTCTGATGGTAATACTTTGGACCTTCTCGGAATTATTGTAAACCTTTCAGACTACAACGTAGGCGCAGACAAGGGCGGAGCTGTTAATATGTTTGACGATTTCGACATTGACTATAATGCTCAGAAGTATCTTATAGAAACAAGATGTTCCGGAGCGCTTATTAAGCCTTATTCTGCTATTGCGTTGGAGATTGCGGAATAAGGAAGTTCGGGGTCGGGACGCATATTTTAAGTGTATCGGTACCGGTAGGGACCCCTCAGGCACTGCGTGCTTCGTGTTTTCCCTTCCAAAAAAAACGAAAATGAAGGGAAAAACACGAAGTAGCCAGCTCCCCTAGAAGGGGAGCCTTAAAGTGGAAGAAGGAGTGATTCAAAATGAGCAAAATTACAGCTTACACCGCTGCAACGAGATTTGACAGCGGCGACAAACTTTTAAAGGACGGAACAAACGGAACTAAAATAATTACCGCCGCCAATGCGGCTGTGGAGTTTGCAGGGCTTGTATCTTCGATAAACCACAGAAATGTTTACAGAGGAAAAAGCTTGGGCAGTACTATTACGGACGACCAGAAGACAGCAATCAGCGAAGGAACCTTCGACGATTTATTTATAGGGGATTATTGGACGATTAACAGCCTTAGATACAGAATTGCAGATATGGACTATTGGTATAACACGGGGGCAAGTATGCCGAGGACGCACCATCTTGTAATCGTGCCTGATTCACTGGGCATAACTGCTGTAATGAACAGCTCAAGCGTAACTGACGGCGGATATGTAGGGTCGGAGATGTACACAACAACTTCACCTTCGGTATATGAATCTTTGTATGAAGTATTCGGTGATTCGATTTTTGCACACGAGGAATATTTGACTAATGCCGTGACAAGCGGATATCCCTCCGGAGCCGCTTGGTATGACTCGCAGGTTGAACTGATGAACGAAATTATGGTGTTCGGCTGTCTGATTTCGGCAGCGTCAAACACCGGAACGGGAATCGCAAGCCATACTGTGGACAAACAGCAGCTGAGTTTATTCAGGCTTAATCCGCTTATGATGAATATAAGGGTCGGATATTGGCTCAGAGACGTTGTCAGCTCTAAGAACTTTGCCATTGCATACGGCAGCGGCTCGGCAGGATATGATGTAGCATCTAATTCTTATGAGGTACGCCCTGTGTTTGGCATTACAGGATAAGGAGGCTTTTGATTATGGACGATAAAGTATATAAAATTACACTTTCGGACGGAACAGAAATAAGCGGCTTAAGCCTTAACGGAAACAACTTTATTTCAGCTGAGGCAATTGAAGAATCTGTTTTCGAGGGCAATTGTTCGCCTGTGACGATAAGTGACGGAGAAACGGACGAGGTTCACGAGAATATGGAGCTTGTTCAGCTTAAAGAGTATAAGGACGAATATTGGTTTATACTCAGGGATATTTCGGAAAAGGAGCTTGAGGAAAGGCAGCTTAGGTCGGATATTGAGTATTTGGCTATGATGTGTGAGGTGGAACTTTAAGGTAGGGGCGTGTTAAGTTCGGGGTCGGTACGCATTAAGTTCTGTGTCGGTACCGGCACGGACCCCTTCCCGCTCTTGCAGAGTGGGACCTTTCCCCTGAGAGGGGAACCTTGAAACGAAAAGTTCCTATAACGCAATTGGGGGTGGAATTATGAGTGATAAATACAGCGTTGTAAAGAAATATTATAGGACGGGGCTTTGGAGCATTGAAAGAGTACGCAATTCAGTCGCAAAAAGCTGGATAACGGCAGAGGAGTTTAAGGAGATTACGGGAGAAGAGTATACATCGGCAGGAAAAAGCACAGACGGTACATTAACTCAAAGCTTAGAATAAAAAAATAAAAAATACCTCTTGAAATTTGAAAGCGGATATGGTAAAATGTAATTGTGCAAGAGAAATAATGTACGTGATCATTTTCGAACACAACAAAAACCCGAAGAGCGCCTTTCTTCGGGTTTTTTATTCCCTGTTATAACGAAGGGCTTAATTCGCAGGCTTGCTGCCATGGTTTAATCCATCAAGCCATTTACAGATGTAATGAACTATTATACCTGTCACGATGGAACTTATAAAATCAATTATGTACGTAATCACTTTCCGAACACCCCCTTTCCGTTGTCGGAATGGGTTATGACAACAACTGTATTATATAATAAAATATACAAACTTACAAGATATGATTTTATTTTTATAATAAGTTTTCTTTATAGAAAAGAGGGCTTATTTTTTTTGCAAAAAATTGAGAAAGGAGGCTTGATATATGTCAAAACTTGTATGGGATAAGACAGGCGAAAGATTTTATGAAACAGGGATTAAAAAAGGTGTGTTTTACCCCATTGACAAAACCGGCGCTTATCCGACAGGAATAGTTTGGAACGGACTTACGGCAGTAACGGAAAGCCCCGAGGGAGCCGAACCCACTGCAATATATGCCAACGATATTAAGTATTTAAATTTACTGTCAGCGGAAGAGTTTAAGGCGACAATCGAGGCATACAGCTGTCCCGATGAATTTCAGGAATGTGACGGAATTGTTGAAATTGCAACGGGAATTACCATAAGTCAGCAAAGGCGGAAGATGTTCGGTTTTGCATACACCACAACTTTGGGAAATGATACAGACGGAAACGACTTTGCCTATAAAACACATTTAATTTACGGCGCTTTGGCGTCACCTTCCGACAAGAGTTATCAGACTATAAATGACAGCCCCGAACCTATAACCAAAAGCTGGGAAATTTCAACAACACCGATTGAAATAAGCGGATATAAACCGACAGCGACATTCGTACTCGATTCTTTGGAATTTAAAAAAGCCGGTATAGTCAATGTTTTAAAGGCTATTGAGGAAAAGCTTTACGGAACGGAAAACGCAGACCCTTATTTACCGGACGTAACGGAAATATTGGAAGTATATGAAACCGAGGTCTACCTTCTGGATTCAAACGGAGACTTCATATTGGATTCGGACGGAAATAAGATTCAGTCGGTGGTTTACGAGTAGGTGAAAATTCAAAATGGCTAAATTTTACGGTAATATCGGTTACGGGGAGACGGCGGAAACCTCACCGGGAGTTTGGGAAGAGGTTATAACCGAGAGAAAATATTTCGGAGACGTACTTCAGTTTATGAGACGGTGGGAAAGCGGCGAAGGGCTTAATGACGATTTAAACATAAGCAACAAGATAAGCATTGTGGCAGACCCCTTTGCTTATGAGCATTTTCACACAATGAGATATGTGGAATGGCTCGGGGCAAAGTGGAAGGTTTCGGAAGTTGAAGTGGCTTATCCGAGGCTGATTCTTAATGTGGGAGGGGTTTATAATGAGGAGTAAAGTTTTGGCGTGGTACCGCAGGTACCCCACCGTCAGTCTTCGACTGACACCTCCCCTTGAAAGGGGAGGCTTATGAAGAATCGACTTGAATTACATCAAATACTCGTTGATATTTTAGGGTCGGAGAACGTATATTTTCAGCCGCCGGAAAGTGTTAAACTCAGTTATCCCTGTATTATTTACAATCTTAATAACATTAACACAAGGAATGCCGATGACAGGCATTACCTATTAACAAACAATTATACAATAACTTTTATAAGCAAAGACCCGGATTCGGAAGTCCCCTATTCTATTCTCGGACTGCCTATGTGCAGTTTTGACAGAAGTTATACAGCGGACAACCTGAATCACTGGGTCTTTAATATTTATTATAAAGGAGGAAATTAATTATGTCAAAACTTGTATGGGACAAGAC
>JAJQBF010000282.1:0-602 GCA_021203425.1 Clostridiales bacterium
GTAAAATACAATTATGAAAGTAAGAACGGTTGGAATTATAATTCCGACAAGGCTGAGCTTACAAATGGACTGTGGGCGAGCCGTAAAGAGAGGAACGAAGCAAAGAGGATAAGGGAAAATGAAAAAGATGAACGGCGGGAAAATATGAAAGAGAATACACGGAAGTTTATGGGCGGTTCGGAAAGATAAAAGCCTATAACTTTACACAATAAAACAGTCTCCCTGTCGGTGATGTCAAATCATCGGACAGGGAGACTGTTTTATTGTGGGGCTGAGAAAGTGAAAATTGACCGCCTTTTGTTCCTTGAAATTACCGTTCGGGAAGAATAAGTACCGTTCACGCAAAGTCTATTGACTTTTGAAATTTATTTTGTATAATTAGTGGTAAGAAAGGTGACAAATTATAGAAGAAATTATGCTCGCAAAGGAGGAGATTTAATGAGTACGAAAAGAATAAGAAGGGTCCTGGCTGCTTTGATGTCGGCGGTTATGGCTTTTTCTGTCGGGGGGGGGGTAAAATACAGCAGGGGGAAAGAGAGCGTTTACCCGCCCATGAGTTAATTTAAACCTATGTCTGCTATGATGTGAGGTATGCGATTCCA
>JAJQBF010000282.1:612-7174 GCA_021203425.1 Clostridiales bacterium
TTTAATCCGTACTTAAAGTATCACAAGCGTCCGCGCGTCTTAGTAGTCCGCCCTTCTGGCCTCTGCTGGCGGGGGGGGGGTACATACCGACAGGCGGTATAGCGGCTTTAGCCGCCGATGAGGAAAATTATACCTATGACAGCTATGATGCTGAGTATGACATTACCTCGGCAAGCGTAACCATATCATCAGCCGGAACCTACCGGGTTTACGGCAATTCTAAGGAAACAGAAAACACGATTACGGTCAGCTGTTCGGCAAATGTGGTTTTGGTTCTTGACAGTGTTATAATATCATCATCATCGACAAGCTGTCCTGTTAATTTATCATCAAACAGTGCAACAACCACCCTTGTTTTAAGCGGCTCCAACACCCTTACATCAACAGGCACACCCGCTATTTACAAAGAGGAAACGGGGTATCTCGTAATAGCGGCTTACGGCAATAACGATTCGGAAGGCAGCTTAACCGCAACAGGCGGCACAAGCAGCGCAGGAATAGGTAGCGGAGACGGCGGAGACAGCAGCAATATAACCATAAACAGCGGAACAATTACCGCAACAGGCGGCTCATACAGCGCAGGAATAGGCGGCGGCTATGGCGGCAGTGGCAGCAATATAACCATAAACGGCGGCATTGTCAACGCAACACAGGCGGTGCAAACGGCGGCGCAGGAATAGGCGGCGGCTATGGCGGTAGCGGCAGCAATATAACCATAAGCAGCGGAGTGGTTACCGCAACAGGAGGTTCCACCCGTGCAAGACTCGTAACAGGTGGCAGCGGTGCAGGAATAGGTGGCGGCTATGACGGCAGCAGCAGCGGCAGCGCAAGCGACAGTGATATGAAAATTTACAATTCATCTGTAAAGGCTTCGTCAATTTCAGTTACGCCTACAAATGCCGACGGCAAAGATGTTTATTTGTACACAATACCCAACACAACAGAAGGTGACAGCTTAATTGTTGACGGAAAAACATATATTGAAAGTATTGTTCACCACACAAGCAATGATTCAAACCAATACATTTATCTTACCGAAGATTCAGAGTATGCCGTATCAGGCAGTGTTATTTATTCTCTGTCATATTCAAACGGTACAACTTCTGTTCAAACTGTTCAGGAGCTTAACGAACAAGTTTTACAGGGGCTTAACAGTATAAATGACTATATTTCATTAAGTTTAAATACATATTATGAGAATTTAATTTCTTATCATGTGGATAACGATGGTTATATATATGCGGATGTTACTCTTGCTGAGGGAGTATATACAGCTAAGCTTGAAGAGGCAGCCGACATAACCAACCTTGAAATTCCCAATGCAGCGGTGCTTTGTTTGTTTGCTGATATTGTAAACAGTGGCAATACAACAATAAACGGTACGGTTACGGCAAATATAGACCTTACTGATACAGGCTGGACACCCATAGGAAACAGCAGTAATAAATATAGCGGAACCTTTGACGGCGGCGGTTATGTTGTAAGCAATTTGTATTACAACGATTCAAGTATGAATTATGTTGGTTTATTCGGCTATATATACGGCGGAACAGTCAAAAACACAGGCATTGAAAATTGTTACATATACGGCAGAAGATATGTAGGCGGCATTTGCGGATATAATGACGGCGGCACTGTAAGCAATTGCTACAGTACAGGCAGTGTAAGCGGCAGCAGCGATAACATCGGCGGTATCTGCGGATACAGCAATTACAGCAGCAGTATAGCCAATTGTCGCAATGAAGGTGATATAAGCGGTGATTATTATTCAGGCGGTATCTGCGGATATAACAGCAGCGGCAGTATAAGCTCCTGCTATAATATAGGCAGCGTAATCAGCAGCAATAATAACTCCGGCGGTATATGCGGAATCAATTACAGCACCATAAGTTACAGTTATAATACAGGCAGTATAAGCGGTGGTACTTACACAGGCGGTATATGCGGACGTAATTATGAAGGCAGTGTAAGCTTTTGTTATAATACAGGCAGTGTAAACGGTGATACTTACACAGGTGGTATATGCGGAGATGACAGAGACGGCACTGTAAGCTCTTGTTACTATTTATCAGGCACAGCTGAGGGTGGCATAGACAGCAGCGATGTAAGCAGTTCGGCTGAAGCAAAAACAGCTGATGAATTTGCCGGCGGTGAAGTTACATATCTGTTAAACGGCAGCTCAAACGACAGCGACAGCATAAACTTTTATCAGAACATAGATAACGGCGAAACAGCCGACACTTATCCTGTTCTTGATGACAACCATGGCACAGTTTACTATATCGAGGCATATTACTACTGCCCCGACAGCTATATCTCTGTTTATTCAAACACAGAGGACAGCGGAAACAGCACAAGCCATACTTATGTAAACAATATTTGTGAATATTGCGGAGATGTAGACCGGGATTCTATTTCCACAGACGAGGACGGAAACTATATTTATGAAATCTCAAATGCCGACCAACTTGCTGCCTTTGCTGCAATCGTAAATGCAGGAAATACAGGTCTTTACGGTGTTGTGAAAAATGATATTGACCTTTCCTCAATTGACAACTGGACGCCTATCGGCACTGAAGCCTATCCCTATTTGGGAATCTTTGACGGCGGCGGCTATACAATAAGCAATATGACTATAACAGCCTCCTCAGGCTGCAGCGGTCTTTTCGGCTATATAGGCGATTCGAGTTCAACAGGTGTTACAGTCAAGAATTTCACCGTCAGCGGAAATATTACACTTTCCGGAGAATGCAAATATATAGGCGGTGTAGTGGGAAAAATTTCAAAAAGAACAATAGAAAATGTTGTTTCTGAGGTTAATATTAATATTTCAAACATAGAAAACATGGATGACGGTTCAACTGATAAGGCAATCTATGTGGGCGGTGTTGTGGGCTATGCAACGCTTGCCCGTGCAGCAGTAAATAAATGTGTTTACAAAGGAGAAATTAACCTTACAGACAGCAGCGATCAAATTTATATAGGCGGTATCGCAGGAACCTTCAACGGTACTTCTACAGTAACATACTGCTATAATTTGGGTAGTATTTCCGCAAGTGACAGTTCATCCTCCTATGTGGGCGGTATTTTGGGTCTTTTAAGCAGCAGCAACTTTAATAATCTTTCATATTGCTATGACTACGGAAATCTTTCAGCAGACGCAAGCGAAAACTGCGGAGCAATAATAGGCCTGTTCGGCGGTGCTTCGAGTGCTACAATAAGCAATAACTACTGGCTTGACACTTCTTCTGACTATGCTTTCGGAACGAACAACTCAACCTTTGATGCTCCCGATTCAAGCACAGTGGACGAGTTTGCAAGCGGCGAAATAGCTTATCTGTTAAACGGCAGTTCAAGCGAAAATCTGA
Organism: Clostridiales bacterium; assembly: GCA_021203425.1. Lineage (GTDB taxonomy): Bacteria > Bacillota > Clostridia > Lachnospirales > CAG-274 > JAJQCI01. The sequence goes on from JAJQBF010000282.1 coordinate 3,981, forward strand.
CTTGGTATCAGACAATTGGCTCAGACAGCTATCCTGTTTTTGATGACACACACGGTGCAGTTTACTATGTCACAGACTATTATTACTGTCCCGATTACTTTGAAACTTTAAATACATATAAAAATGATACCGGAAACACTGAAACTCATACATATGAGGGCGAAAGTTGCAAATACTGCGGACAGGACGTTGCAGAGGGCAGTTTAAACAAGGATGACAGCGGAAATTATATTATATCAACTGTCGAAGAGCTTGCAGCCTTTGCAAATCTTGTAAATACAGGATTCACCTCTGTAAAGGGCATTGTAACAGCTGACATTGATTTTACAGACTATACAGACACAATGATAGGCTCAACCGACTATCCCTACAGCGGAACTCTTGACGGCGGCGGTTATACAATAACTCTTAATTACAATTCAAGTGAAACAAATGCGGCCTTAATAAGCTATGCTTCCGGAGCCACTATCAAAAACCTTAATACAGCAGGCACAATAACCACAAGTGCTAAATTTGCAGGAGGTATTTTAGGACAGACAGCTTCTTCAACCTCTGCTTTTACAACCATTTCGGGCTGTTCAAGCAGTGTTAGTATTGTATCAACTGTAGACGGTGACGGTACCCACGGCGGTATTACCGGTGCTTTAAATGCTTCATATGATGTTGTTGAAAACTGTTATTTTAACGGTTCTATTACAGGCTCTTCCACAACAAACTGCGCCGGTATTGTAGGCTGGCTTACAGTGGCAACCATTTCCGTTGAAAATTGCTATGTAAGTGCGGAATATTCACTTTCAAGCAGTGATTCGGGAAGCTATAACATAGCAAGAGGACGTACAAGCGGAGTTTCAAACTGTTATTACTTAAACGCAATATGCAGTTCAGCATCAGACGGTACACAAAAGACAGCCGATGAATTTGCAGGCGGCGAAGCAACATACCTTTTAAACGGCAGTGTCAGCGGCGGTACAACATGGTATCAGAATATAGACAGCGGAACAGCCGACAGTTTCCCTGTTCTTGACAGCAGTCACAGTCAGGTTTACACAACTTCTCTCATATACTGCCCGGACTACAGCGAAATAGGCGGTTACAGTAATACAGAAGGCATAACAGCTGTTGCAGAAGAAGGCAGCAGTACAGAACACAGCAGTACAGAACACAGTTACGTAAACGGAGTATGCAAATACTGCGGAGCTATTGACAGCAGTTCATCTGAAACAGATGAAAACGGAAATTATATAATATCAACAGCTTATCAGCTTGCTGTCTTTGCGGCAACGGTAAATTCAGGCAGCACAAATATTAATGGTATTGTTACGGCAGACATTGACTTTACCGACTATACAACTACAATGATAGACTCAAGCAGTTATCCCTATGCCGGAACATTTGACAGCGGCGGATACACTATAACCGTTAGTTATGAAGCCACAGGCACCGGCGATATAGGTCTGTTCTCATATGTAACCGGCGGTATGGTTAAAAACCTTGTTGTTGAAGGCAATATAGACTTTACAGACGCTCCGCAAGGCGATGACAGTGACGGCGGCTATGCCCATGTAGGCGGTGCAATCGGAATTTTGACCGGCTCAGGCGGAACGGCTTCAAATATTGTTTCGAGAGTAAATATTATTACACCCGAAGACAACGCATATCCCCTTCATCAGGCGGCCGGTGTAGTGGGCAGCTTACAGGCAGATGCTTCTGTTGATAAATGTATATATGAGGGAACAATAACGGTTTATAAATCATATGATTGTATAGGCGGTATTGTAGGATATTCAACTTCCTACTGTACTATAACAAACTGTGCAAATCTTGGAACAGTTTATGCTTCAGGTACAGGAAACACAACCATAACTCCCTATGTAGGCGGTATACTGGGTTATATAAACAGTTATGACTTCAGCAGTCTTAAAAATTGTTATAATTACGGAACCGTAAGTGCAAATGATGATACATATTGCGGAGCCGTTGTGGGAATGGTAAAGAAGGTTTCCGCAGGTGTTATATCAAATAACTTCTGGCTTGAAGGCTCAGCTCCCAAATACTTCAATAATGATACATACAACACAGATAACACCGATGCGGCATCAAGCACAGCAGATCAGTTCACAGGCGGCGAAATAGCTTATCTGTTAAACAGCGAAGACGAAAGCGGTGTTTGGGTTCAGACCATAGGCACTGACAAATATCCTTTGTTTACGGCTTCCGATTCAAGCAGCAGCAAGGTTGCGGCAGTTACTTCAAACGGTAGTGCGATTTATGCAAACGTAGTTACAAACGGTGTAGAATTAAGCACAAGCGGTTCAGAACTCTTGGGAGTTATTATTGATACTGATGTTTACGGCGGCGAAGGTGGCGAATATCTCAACAGCATCGGTGTTGTTATAGATGGAACACTCTATCAGCTTACAAACTTCTACTATGTAGATGACAGCGGAGAATATTCCGAAACCGAAACAAACAGAGCTTTCTTCCCTGTTACGAGAGATTCAAACAGCAGTAGTGACAGCGTAACCGTAAGAGGTGAAGCCACCACTTCAACCACAGCCACAGCCGATGACAGCCTTTTCTACTTCGTAACAGAAACAACAACCGGACTGACAATAAAAGAAACACCGGAAGAAACCAACAGCAGTGGCAGCGGCGAAACCGCAGCGGAAGAATAAAGGAGGTCTTTCAGAATGAAAAAAGAGTACACAACACCAAAACTCGAAACAATAAAAATAAATTCGGAAGACCCCACAGCGGCTTTTGCGGGAGGCAACTATAACTCCGTTGCCCTTGTAAAAGCAAACAGTAGCTCAACAACAAATGTTATAAGCTACTAAAACAAATTTCTTCCTTTTCATAAATTAACAGACGAAACGGAAACGGTCTTAAACCCGTCTCTGTTTCGTCTTTTTTAATACATTTTTCAATTATTTCGACCCGTAAAATTACCGTTCGGGAAGAATAACTACCGTTCAGGTAAAACAGAATAAATATATCATATATGCAGTATTTTACAGTTATTAATTTTTATCTTTAACTATTGAAAAAAGTAGTTGTTTACGGTATAATATTACAAACAGACAGGTATTTATATTTTGAAAACGGGGGATTTATATATGATAGCAACACAACAAAGGACAGCGGCAAAAGAATTTGCAGCTTATTGGAAAGGCAGAGGATATGAAAAGGGAGAA
>JAJQBF010000066.1 GCA_021203425.1 Clostridiales bacterium
GAATATTATTTGCTATTTTAATTTTTTTCATTATTATAATTATCCTTGCGGCAGTAATCTTTATTTGGCAAAAGGATAATATATCTTCGGCTGTTAAGGGCTATACAAGCTCTTCCGAAGATATTGCAGAAGAAATTGCCGACTCTAAAGCAGCCGTCAATGAAATTCTTGCCGAATATGACACACCTGTTTTGAGAGATTTTACTCTCGAAGAGGAAGAAATGATCCGTAAAGGGGAGCTTACTGTAGATGAAGCTGTTGCTTTAATTCTGAAGGAAAGCGAAACCGGCGGTGACAGTCAAACCTCCGAAACAACAGGCGGCAGCAGCGATTCGAAGTCATCCTCCTGCTTAAGCGGAGATGAAAACTCCGACTCCTCTTCAAATGACGATGTTTCCTCGGTAGATAATGACACTTTAGTGGGAAACGCAGCTGTAGAGCTGTATTCCCTTAAGGCATACTACATAGGCAGACTTGGAAGCTTGGGATCTGAATTGAAATCGGAAATTATGGCTTTACCGGCTGAAGAAAGAACCACAGGGGCTTTAACCTCTTTGGCGTCTTCTTACATGGGTACTGCCTCGAGCCTTGAAAGCGAATGTGACGCCCAAGTCTCGGCGCTTTTGTCTCAGCTTAAGTCAGACCTTGAGTCAATCGGAGCCGATACTTCAATTGTTTCAACGCTGCAAGATCAATACCAAAATGAAAAGAACCTCAGAAAGTCTTACTATGTAAGCACCTATCTCAACTAATGAATCAAGGAGGAAAAAATTTCAATGAAAATGAAAAGAAAACTTGCACTTCTTACTTCAGCAGTTATGTTACTCGGCAGCCTTAATGTTACAGCTTTCGCAGCAACCGGAACTGAAACCGGTGATGTAAACGGTGATGAAAAGATTACGGCGGAAGATGCTGAACTCGTAATGAAGTATGTTCTTGATCCTACTTCACTTACCGATGAAGAAAAAGCAGCTGTTGAGGCTGACGGTAATGTTGCCACAGATTGTGACGACGCTGATTATATAGCAAGTAACGGAACTGTTATTGACTCCGGTGAATCAAGCAAACACGGTATCTCTGCAAAGGACGCAGCTTATATCTTACAGAAGAGCTTACTCAGCGTATATGTAAATGCTACAACCGGAACTTTAGACGAAGACGGTAATGAAATCAGCTCATATAAGCTTTTCGGTTTTGACGGATCAACTACAGCTGAGGCTGTTGCTAATGCTCAGGCTGAATTAGCTGAAATGACAGTTCATGAATTCTTTGAAGCTCAGGCTGCTGAGTATGATTCTGTAGGCGAAAGTGCAATAAGCAGAGTTAATACCTTCCTTAACAAGGTTTACATTAATGATGATGCCCTTTCTTCAAAGGAATGCAGAGCATGGCTTGAAAATTATCTTAATGTAGACGGTAACGCAGATAATTTCTTCAATACATTCTACAGCCTTGTAGACTACAGCACTGAAGAAGACGGAGAATTTAATGTAAAGAGCAAGGGTGATATTGAAACTATGTACTCAGCTCTTGAACAATTAACTATTTCCGAAAGCGACCTGAATACAATATTGAATCGTATTGACGGTATAGCTGTTTTAAAAGACGGAACTACCGAAGCTGCTTGGCTCAGAACAACCTTTATGGTTAGTGTATATGATTATAAAGACGGAGAAAAGACTGTTGTTGATAATACATCAATGATGAATGACTACAGAACAGACACTTCTTATTCAACATTCGACTGGTATAACCTTAACAACGCTGATTCTACAGACAAAACAACTGAACAGCCTTTCGTAGAGAACTTTGCTAACTTCATTAAAAACTACCTCTATCCTATGTCAGTAGCTATTAATGGCGGAAATGGTAAAGCAGTTGACCTTATCAATGCTCTCGGCGGAGACAGAGTTGAAATTACTATCAACGAAGGAACTCTTCCCGATGAAAGATATGTTGACCTTTACAACTCATTAAGCGAAGATTCAATCGACCTTGATGATTACCTTGCTGCAAACAACTATCCTACAAAGGATGAGCTTTCATCAGATGCTTATACAGCAGAAGAGATTGAAACAATCTTAGATGCATATCGTGCTTATGTTGTTGACGTATTCGCAGGCTTTGATGTTGAATTAATGAACTTCACACAATATCTTGCTCAAGACAACAAGACTGTAGATGACGCTACAACAGATGATTATGATGCTTATGAAACATATGCAAAGGATTACTTAACTACTTTCAAATCATCTCTTGCTGATGATTTCAACGCAAGTTTCGACGATCCTACAAAAACAATGTATGTTGACTTCTCAGAATTCGGATATGATTTCTGATAACTCTGTTTGCTTATTAAAACAAGAAGTTAAAGTTTAACTGAAATATAAAAGAACCGTAGTTAGTCCGCGGTTCTTTTTATGTCCGGAATTTTCGGCTTTTCAATTAAAACCGCATCGAATTTTCAATTAAAGACTTGACAAATTGATACGATTTAATTACAATTAAATAAGCGTATTTTTTTGTAGCAGTTCGGCTGTCTGTCGGTTTTCTTTCCGAATTTGGGCAGATGTTTTGAAAGTTGTCTTGACCGGACTATTATTCATTTTCTAAGGAGGCAAAAATAATGAAAAGAAAAATAGCTTTGATTATATCGGCAATTTTAGCTGTAAGCGCAATGGTTGGCTGCGGCGGCGGCAGCAAGGGTTATGAATATACTGTTGAGGACGGTTCCCTTACAATTACTTTGCCCAACGAAAACTGGGTTTCTTCAGGGGAAGATACCGAACAGGGTATGTATATGTTCAGTCTTCCGGCGACAAGTGATTCAGCTGTTGAAACAGGTTATGACAGCGATGCCTTTATTATGTATTTCGATTTAAGTGCTGAAAGAGGAAATATGAGCTATGAAACAATTCCCACAACACAGGAAGAGCTTGTTGAAAGTCTCGGAGAAGAGCTTGATTATGAGATTATAAGCTTTGAGGGCAGCGCAGGCGATGACGGGGTTAAATCCAATATGTATACGGTTAAGTTTAAGGACAGCGAAGGTACAGAAGGCTATATCGTTTCCAAAGCAAGCTCAAGCGAAACAGAGGGATATATTGCCGCAGGCGAGGTTCTTGCAGAGGACGAGGAGCTTTTGGAAGATGTTGAGAACGCAATTTCGTCTATAGTAAAAAATGAGCAGTAATCATTAATAAATAATCGCAGTTTCAATCTTAATCTTTAAATGTTTTTAATGTGTACCTTCGGTTTTCGGGGGTACACTTTTTAATAACTCAATTTTCCCATATGCAAAGAATGTTGAAATGCCCGGAAATGTAAGAAAAACAGGCTGAAAAAAATATAAATTGACATAAAACAGCACCAATTTCCGGTATGATATAAATAGACAAAGAAAAACCAAGAAAGAGGTGCTGTTAATATGTTGATGCCTCAGAATGACAAGTTTGAAAAGGGTAAAAATCAATTTTTTATGCTGTTAAGGAACTCCCGCATTGACAGAATATAGTTGACATTTCTCTTTTTGTGCTGCACCGTTCGATCGCCGGCGGCTTTCTTATAAAACGGGTTTCAACCCGTAATTATTACTGTTTTTTCAGCGCCGTTCCATTGTACATCGGCATCTAAGGCTTCGGCTGCAAATCTTAAGGGAACCATAGTTCTTCCATCTGAAATAACAGCCGGATTTTCAAGAGTTACCGAATTTCCGTTAATTTCCGCTGTATTACTTCCTATAATAAGAACAACCGTAGTATCTCCTTTAGATATTTTAACTGTTTTTGTATCTTCCGTATAGCTTACCTCCGCCTCAAGAGCCTCTGAAATAACTCTTAAAGGAACCATAGTGACATTGTTTTCAATATATGGTTCAACTTCGGGTATATACTCCTTTTCGCTAATTATAAGCGTAATTGAGCTTGCTTTGCCGCTGTCTGCGCTTTCCGTTTCCTGCTGAACGTCATACTTGTCTACAATCGAAATAACATTTGCAAGTTTTCTTCCGGCAGATTTTATATAGCCTTCAGCCGGTGTATAAAGCATTGTGCTTGCGCCGCCGTCTAAGCTCATTGCACCTTCACAGCCTATATCCACAAGATAATCTGCAAGGGCAGTGTTGCTTGCCGTTACAGTGCCGAGAATTACTCTGCCGTCATTCATAACGCCTATAAAGGCTTTAAGAGTGACGGTGTCGGGCTGCTGATCCGACTCTGTAAAGGAAGGGTTATCCCTTGACACATTAACACCGTTGTTAACAAGCATAGGTCCTACACTGACAGCATTAACAACTTCGTCCAACACAGTTTGGTCTTCACTTCTTTCCGGTGTTCTTCTTGTTCCGAAAGTTACCCTGTCTCCCACAGCCGGAGGCTCCGCATAAGCGTCAGGGTTAAAAGCCAATACCTCTGCCCCGCTTGTAATATCTATGTTTCTGCCTTCCGATACCTCCGTGACAATTCCGTTTTCTATAACAACCATCTTTGAATCGGCGTTCAGCGGAACTGTAAGAGTCATTTCATCTGTAAAATGCATTATGGCAGACGGGTCGGTAAAAAAGCTGTTTACTCCCCAAGTGGAAAAGCTTCGTGAACCGTTTACATAAACCATAGGTATAAATGGAACCAAATCCATAATTGCTTTGCCGTCTGCCGTAAATCCTATTGTAGGCAGCTTTGAGTCTCCGCCGCCGTTTATAAGCTCTCCGTCTGTAATTACAGCTGAATATATTCTGGGGCAGTTATCCGGATAGGAAGTTCCCGAGCCAGAATAATAGGCGTTAAAATATCTGCCGTTTACGGAGGTAAGAAGATTGTATGAATTTCCCTGTCTTTTTACAATGTTATCCGCCGACTCATCGGAAACCACACTGTTGTTTGCAAGTCCGACTTCGCCCATTCGTCCGGGTATCATATCTACATATACGATATTTGCCGAATTTCCTCCTACAGATGCAGATGTAACGGAAACTCCGCCAGAGCCGTATATAAGCCCGGCGCTTGAAACAGCCGTCAACGCTGCCAAACAAATTCCCAATATTTTTTTAATCATAACTTATCCTCCTCAAAAATTTTGACGTATTTATTTCATTATACAATGTTTTGCAATATTTGGCAACATTTTTGTGAATGAATATTTAAGAACAATTGGGGCAAAATGTTTTATAAAGAAAAATTTTTCGAGAGATGATTTTTTTGAAAACCAAATTGTTTACAGCTGCTTTTTTGCTTTCCTGTGTTTTGCTTTCGGGCTGCAGCAGACCTAAAATAGAAAACACCGATATTTATAATGCCGCTGTTTCCCTTGCCCGGGAAACGGAGCTTAAAGACGAAACCGTCGAAAGTCTTCTTGATATAGATATTGCGGAGAGATACGGGCTTAATCCTTCGGATATTGAAGAAGGCTATGTTATAACTTCTTCCGAAAAAGGAAAGCCTGACAAAATAATAATTGCAAAGGGAAAAGATACGGCGGCAACGGAAAATATAGAAAAAAGTCTGTCAAATGTGCTGATAAATTTAACTTCGTCTTATAAGGATTATTCCGAAGAAAGCAAAAAAAATAGAAAATCACCTTTTCAAAACAAGAGACACTCTTACGGTTTTGGCTGTGTGCAATGATACCGATAAACTTGAAACAATATTCAACAGCTTTGATTAATTCGGCATAACATAGCGTTTTTCATTCTCTTCTTTTATCAAAACTGCACAAAGTTTAAATGACACCTAAAAAACAGTTGACAAAACAGGTTTTTGAAAATATAATAATAACAACAAGGACGAAAGCCAAAGCGGTAAAAGCCGCAGGGTTTATCGTCCTTTTTTCATTACATAACATATATAAAGCCGGAAAGGAGATAATTATATGGCAAAGTATAGTAAAGAAGATATTATCAGAATAGTTGACGAGGAAGATGTTAAGTTTATAAGACTTCAGTTTATTGACATTGCAGGTCAGCCTAAAAACGTAGCTATCGTAAGATCTTCACTTGAAAGTGTTCTTGATGACGGTATGATGTTTGACGGTTCTTCAATCGAGGGTTTCGTTAAAATAGATGAATCAGATATGTATCTTAAGCCCGATCTTGATACATTCGCTATCTTCCCTTGGAGACCTCAGCACGGCAAGGTTGCAAGATTTATCTGTGACGTATATACACCGGACGGAGTTCCTTTTGAAGGCGACCCCAGAGGAATTCTTAAGAGAGTTGTTAAGAAAGCCGCTGATATGGGCTATACAGTAAACATCGGAAACGAATGTGAATTCTTCCTTTTCCATACCGACGAAAACGGCTACCCCACAAGCAAGGTAAACGACACAGCAGGTTATTTTGACTTAGCTCCCGTTGACTTAGCTGTTGACTGCCGTCGTGAAATCTGTCTTGCTCTTGAACAGATGGGTTATACAATCGAGGCATCTCACCACGAGGTTGCTCCCGGTCAGCACGAAATCGACTTCAAATATGAAGATGCCGTAACTACAGCCGACTATGTTGTTACATTCAGAACAACAGTTAAAACAACCGCTAAGAAATACGGTCTTCATGCAACATTTATGCCCAAGCCCAAATTCGGTATTAACGGCTCAGGTATGCATACAAATATGTCACTTTTCGCTAAAGACGAAAACGGCAAGACATACAACGCTTTCTATGATCCCGAAGACCCCAACGGACTTCAGCTTTCGCAGACAGCCTACAGCTACATCGAGGGTATTCTTACACACGTAAAATCTATTACAGCTATTACAAACCCCCTTGTAAACTCATATAAGAGACTTGTTCCCGGTTATGAGGCTCCCTGTTATATAGCTTGGTCGGCTTTAAACCGTTCCGATATTATCCGTATCCCCGCTTCAAGAGGAATAGGCACAAGATGTGAGCTCAGAAGCCCCGACCCCTCAACAAACCCCTACCTTTGCCTTGCGTGCTGTATAGCAGCCGGTCTTGACGGTATCGAAAAAGGTATGAAGGTAAGAGATTCGGTTGATATTAACCTCTTTGCATCAACACAGGCTGAAAGAGATGCTCTCGGTGTTGATAATCTTCCCGGAAGTCTTGACGAAGCTGTTAAGGCAATGGATAAAGATCCTCTTGTAAAGGCAGTTTTAGGAAACCATGCTTACGACTGTTTCAAGAGAATGAAGAGAAAAGAGTGGGATTCCTTCAGAA
>JAJQBF010000160.1:0-1282 GCA_021203425.1 Clostridiales bacterium
GTATAAGTCAATATGAAATCAAGAAATTTTCCGTAAAATTCAGTGTTCTTTAAAGTATACTTTAGTAGGAATTTTATGCTGTGAGGTGAGAAATGAAAATATACAAAAAATTGAATATTAAGAAAGGGGGCAAATATATGCCTAAAAAATTTATTGCCTGGGTTTTGGCTGCTGCTATGTCAAGCCAAATGATTATCCCTGTTATTTCCTACGGCGACGAAGACGGCACAGGAACTTCGGCGGTTAATATTGAAGATTCCGTATCAAGCGGCAGCAGTATTGTCATTGAGGAATCAGCGGAAATAACCGCAACGGAAATTTATTCAAGCAGCAGTTCTTCCGACACAGAGGAAATCATTTCTGCTGACTTTTCTTCTGAGGGCAGCTGCGGAGATAACCTGACTTATTATTATGACAGCGATACTTATACCCTTACAATAAGCGGAACGGGTAAAATGGAGACTTATCAATATTATTCGGGCGGAGCAGCTCCGTGGAATGGTGTTAGAAGCGAAATAACAACTGTTATTCTGGAGGACGGAATAACAAGCATAGGTTCTTATGCTTTTAACGGCTGCAGCAGTTTGGCAAGTATAAACATTCCGGATAGTATTACATCTATTGGCGGCTATGCTCTCCAATCCTGCACAAGTCTGGCAAGTATAACAATTCCCGACAGTGTAACAGATTTTGGCAACTATGCTTTTTATAAGTGTGCCTTTTCAACAGCCGGCCCTGTAGGCGGCGGCTATGACCTTGAATTCGGGTGGACTGAGACTATACCTTACAACGCTCTTTACGGATGCTCAAAAGTATAAAGGAACTTACAATTCCCGACACAGTAACAAGCATTCAATACAATGCATTCAGAGCGTGCACAAAGCTTACAAGTATAACAATTCCCGACAGTGTAACAAGTATCGATAATCATGCTTTCTATGGCTGCAATAAACTGTCAAGTGCAACTGTTCCCGGTAGTGTCACAAGTCTATCAAGCAATGCCTTCGGAAACTGCGCCTTTTTAACAGCAGGCTGTATCGGCGGCGGCTATGATTTTGAATTCGGCTGGACTGAAACCATACCTTCCTATGGTTTCGGCGGAGCATCAAGTTTAACAGACATAACAATCCCAGAAGGCATTACAAGTATCGAAAGCTATGCTTTGCTCGACTGTACGGGCTTAACGAACATAACCCTGCCCGACAGTTTGGAGAGCATTGGCGATTATGCATTCCAAGCCTGTGAAGGTTTGCAAAGCATAACCATACCTGACAGCGTTACA
>JAJQBF010000160.1:1382-7151 GCA_021203425.1 Clostridiales bacterium
AGCATAACCATACCTGACAGCGTTACAGCAATTGACGCATATGCTTTCTATTATTGCAGCAGTTTATCTAATATAACAATACCTGACAATGTTACAACAATTGGCGTAGAAGCTTTTTATAATTGCAGTAGCTTAACCAGTGCCACACCACAATCCCTATTAGCGTAACAAGCATTGACAACAGTGCTTTTAACGGCTGTGCAAATATAGTTTTATATGTATATACCAACTCTTATGCAGAAGAATATGCTATAAACAATGAAATTGCATATGTTGTCATTGTCAATGAAGGCAATTCAATTACAATTACTGTTGAAGACGAAAACGGAGAAGAAATTTCTTCCGATTTATACAGTATTAACTAGTATGAAACGGGAAGTAATGAGATATTCTCCACAGGCAATACAATTTATAATGTGGAAGAAAACAAAACATATGATTACGAAATAGTTTTAAGCGGAAGTGCAAGCTTTGAATATTATACTCCCGAAAGTGGAGCCCTGTCTCCCGGAGAGACATTGACGGTAACGCTTAAGTCTGTATCTCAAATTACAATAAGCGGCAGTGCTGCCGACGAAAACGGAAATGTACCTTCCGATTTAACCGTACAGGCGGTTCAAATTTCAAACGGCTACAGCAAAACAATAACTGTAGAAACCGACGAAAACGGTGCTTTCAGCTTTGAAGTAGCAAATGTAACAACTGTAGTTAATATTTCAGCCGACACATATTATACGGCATCAAAAACAGCTGTTTCAATCAGCATCGATTTGGAAACAGTGGATTTGGGCACTATAATATTACAAAGTCTGCCTGAAAACAGAATAACCCTTTATGCTTATGAAACGGCGGCAGCTTTTGAGGATGCGGAAAATGTTGTTACAAACAATATTACAAGCTTCGATGACATAAACTTTACAATTACAAATGTGTCAACCGGTGCTGCTGTTTCCGATTTTGAAGTACAGTATCCCTATATAATAATAGGCGACAGCAGTGTGACCGGAGGAAGTGCAATAGAAATTACGGCAACTTCCGAAGGCAGGAGCACCGAGACGGTTTCCTTAACCCTTGACAGTGCGGTTTCCGGCAGCGGCAGTATGTATTTTACTGAAAACGGCAAATTCTTTACAGACAGCATAACTGCCATAAACGGTATGTATGCTATGGTTTTCGACCAAAGCGGCAGTCTTGTAAAGAGATATATTCCTGCAAGCTCAAGCTTTGTAAGCGATTCTATGAATGACGGAACCTATGCCGTAGTTTTTTTAGAGAAAAATTCCTATTTAAACAGTGTTTCAACTCTTTCAAAGCTTGCGGACTACGGTCTTGTTGAAGGCACTGACTATGCAGCGGAAAGTGTTGAAATATCGGGAGGAATAATATCGAAAATATCAAATGTTTCCGTTCCCGTTTTTGACGTAAGCAAACTGTGCTACACAGTTTCAGATAATACCGGTGTAAGCATAAACAAAAATGATATTGTAACGGGAAACCTTGCTTTGGTTCGTGCCGAATATGAAATTGACAGTAAATATTCAGCTTCAAATGAAAGTATTATTGTTGAAATTCCCGAAGGAATTGATATTGTTGAGAATAATGTGTTTATTGATAACAAAATCGCTTCATATACTCTTTCAAACGGAATTTTGACAATACCCACAAATTCAGCTTCGTCTGCTGTAGTTCGCTTTTATATATCGGCCTATGAAGCAGGTGAATATGATTTGGATGTATCATTAAGCCTTACCTGTGACGGCGATAATGTAACCAAGCCTTTGGGAACAGCAAGGCTTGCGGCCACAGCACTTACTATGACAGTGCCTAAGTATACAAATTCCGAAACCATAACGGTAAGCGGAAAAGCCGTAGAAAACAGTACCATAACAGTATATGACGGCAATGATGCTGCAGGAATAACAACAGCAAATGCCGCAGGAAACTGGCAGCTTAGCTTTGACTTAATTAATGCCTATAATCATTCCAACCATCTTATATATGCAAAGGTTGACAGTTATTTATCGGAAATAACAAGTCAATATTACTTAACAGAGTATTATGAAGAATATACCGGGGTTTCAAAGGTAACAATGATAAATACAGCCCACACCGGCTCATCTTCCAAAACTGTGGAATATGAAACGGCATTTGATTTTAAAAATCCGTCACAAACAGCAAAACTCTACAGATTTTGGCCATCATATCCCACATTTACATTTAAAATCGAGCTTGATAAAACGGTATCATCGGACAGAAATATTGTTCTTTATGTCTATACAAGTGACGGCGGAGCAGTTGAACTTGATGCCGTATATGACAGCAGTTCAGACTGCTGGATTGCAAGCGGCGATTTTAAGACCGGAGCTTTGCCTGTAAATGTAGGCGTAGATACAGATAACTATGCTAATGATTATATTATATCCTGTGAAGACATAGGCGCAATGTTTAATAAATATGCCTACGAAACAGAAGATGATGACTTTACATATGCCGAGCTTGTAGACAGCAATCAGGGACTTTATGTATATGGCGGAGAAATGTTTACATTTAAGAGCGGCTGTGAATATACAGATGAAATCAGCGAAGAATTCGACTGGTTTGAGGTTCCTCTTGACAACGGAGAGTATGTATATGCGGCTTCGGAAAGCTATGATGACGGTTATTTCTGTGCTGTAGCTGTTAAAACCGGATATGCAAAGGAAATTTCCGGTTTTGCCGAAATTATGAACAATACATCTTCCGAATCAACAGGCGAATATGCCGTATTCTACGAATATGCTTCATACAACTATGAAGAAACGGAAGAAGTAGAAGAATCAGCTTTAAGCAGTGCGGATTTATCTGTTGAAGAAGTGTATAATATAGCCCTTGTGAAAGAAGCCGTTGAATCAGGTGCTGCCGTAACTGCGGAACTTGCCGATACGATTGAGATATCAAATGCAGATTTGGCAGATGATGATGACTATGGTTCGGGTGCTATTCAAGACGGTATAGACGCTTTGGGTGAAGCGGTAGATCAACTTAAGGATTACGCACAGGATCAGCTTGATGATGCCCTTGGACTTGCCATAAGATGTCTGCGTATAAGAGCAGACCGTGTAATAAAAAACGGCAGTGTTCAGCAAGAAACCGGCGAGGTTGCAAAAAACATGTTAAAAGATTTGGAGAAAACCTATCAAAAGGCAAATGATACAATGGACAGAGTATCAAACCTTGCAGGTTTGGCAGGTCATGCTTCAAATAACTGTGCTGTTAATACGGGTTTAAACAGAGTAAGCACTCTTACTGACATAATGAAGTTGGGTGTTATTCCGGCAGGAGCAGCGGCAATTCTGAATTCGGCGGGTAGACTTCTTACACAAGCCGAAAACAGTGCCGGCCTTTCACATTCCTGCGGTGGTGATGGCGACCCTGAGGATTATCCCGGAAATGACTGTGGTATAATATATGACCCGTCGGGCTATGTTTATGAGGCTGTTCCTTCAAACCGTATTGAAGGTGTTACGGTTTCGGCTTATTATCTTACAGATGATGGTGAAATTACTTTCTGGGACGCTTCCGAATATGACCAAACAAATCCCCTTACAACCGATTCCGGCGGTACATATGCTTGGGATGTTCCCGAAGGAAACTGGATTGTAAAATTTACAAAAGACGGCTATTATGACACCGACAGTTCGGAGGTTGAAGATGCCGTTGAGGGCTGGCTGCCTGTTCCGCCGCCTCAGACAGAGGTAAACGTAGGAATGGTGTCAAAATCAGCCCCCGAAATTGAAAGCATAAATGTATTTACAACCGATGCAGAGATTACTTTTTCACAATATATGCAGATAGACAGTGTAAGTACATCTAACATCAGCTTTACAATTAACGGAACAACCGTTTCGGGAACTATTACACCTATGAACGCCGAATATAACTATGAGGGAACAGTACAGTACGCAAGTATGTTCCTGTTTACTCCCGATGAAAATATGAGCGGCGAAGTAACCGTATCTGTAGGCGAAGCTGTAAACTATGCCGGTACGGCAATGGATAGCTATTACACAGTAACAAAAACTGCCATAGCTAAACCACAAAGCATAGAAGCAGCCGAAACAACAGAGGTTACATTTAATTCCGGCGCACTTATCGAAGTAAGCGTTTTGCCGGCCGAAGCAGGAGCAAACAAAACTCTGACAGCTGTTTCATCTTCACCGAGTATTGTCAGCGTAGTAAATTCTGCAGTGACAACAGACAGTGAAGGCAAGGCAAATATAATGGTAAACGGAAATCTTCTGGGAACGGGCGTTATTACAATTTCTCTTGAGGGAACATCTCTCAGCTTATCTGTTGATGCAGTTGTGGGAGAAGTAGCCGACAGCAGCAATAAATGCGCTAAGGTTACAGCAAGCATTGCAAGCGGTACGGCTGTAGAAAAGGGAACACAGGTTACTCTTTCAACAGACACCGACGGCGCCGTAATTTATTATACGACAAACGGCACCTGTCCTTACTATGCCAATGCAGCAGACAAATATACATATACCGAGCCTATAACCATAGATGAATATACTTTTATAATCGCCTATGCCGCAAAGGACGGATATGAAAACAGCAATACAGCAGGTTTTGTTTATACTGTAATCGGTTCAGACACAACTGAAACAACAACAGAGATTTCAACGGAGACTTCGACAGAGGAATCTACAGAAGCATCAACTGAAACTTCGACTGAGGAATCTACAGAAACATCAACCGAAACTTCGACTGAGGAATCTACAGAAACATCAACTGAAACTTCGACTGGGGAATCTACAGAAATATCAACCGAAACTTCTACAGAAACAACTACTAAGGTTTCCGAAACCTCTACGGAAACAACTACAGCTACTACGGAAGCTACAACAGAAACCACAACAAAAACAACTTCGTCTTCAAGCAGCTCCGGCGGCGGTGGCGGAGGAGGTTCTTCAAGCACCTGTACAATTAAGCTTGTACCGAATAACGGTGTTAATTCTTCAACAAAATATGTAAAGAAGAACAGCACTCTTGCCGAACCCGATACTCCTGTTTATGACGGATATACATTCACAGGCTGGTATACCGATTCGGATTGTACAACTCTTTATGACTTTTCAACTAAAGTAACCTCAAGCTTTACGCTTTACGGCGGCTGGAAAGTAAGCGGTGAAGATGAATCTGAGGACACCGAAACAGAAGCTAAAGAGGAAACTAAGGAAGAAGAATCTCAGACCGAAACAAAAGAATCTGTTATTGAGAAAATTGTTAAGGTTGTTATAGGAAGTACAGTTGTTGCTGTTGAAACAGACGGAAAAGAAAGCAAGTATACAATGGATACTGCTCCTTACATTCAGTCTGAAAGCAGTTCAACACTTGTTCCTCTGAGATTTGTTGCCGTTGCAGTTTACGGCGATGAGGTTGACGATGCTGACAGCAGCGATATTGTAGCTTGGGATTCAGCCACAAAGACCGTTTCAATCACTGTAGGCAATGATTTAATTTCATTTACTGCCGGAAGCGAGTATATGAGCGTAAACGGCAAAGATGTTCTTATGTCAAATGGCGTCAAAGCCGAAATCACAGACGGAAGAATGTTTATCCCGTTCAGAGCTTTAGGTGAAGCCCTCGGAGTTGAAGTTGACTGGGACAGCACAGCAAAAACAGCAATTTATACAACTGAATAATCAGTATAATGTGAGATTGATGTTGAATATGAATGTTAATCTCCTATAAGTGATAAAACGGGAATAGAAACAGATTTAATAC
>JAJQBF010000202.1 GCA_021203425.1 Clostridiales bacterium
GCTCTGAGTATGAAAAGGTAATAGAAATTTATAATTACCAAATATCACAAAAATATAAATTTGACACATCTCATTCGTATTTTGACTGCACAAATTTTTATTTTGAGATAGACAAAGAAGACGACTTTCGCAGAAAAGACCCGATTGTAGGAATGGGGCTACTTTTGGATGCCAACCTGATACCGATAGGAATGAAAGTCTATCCGGGAAACGAAAGCGAAAAGCCTGTAATAAGAGGTGTTATAAATAGCTTAAAGCAGCGAAATAATATAACCGGACGCACAATTCAAGTAGCCGACAAGGGGCTTAATTGCGCTCCGAACATTATCCACGCACTAAAATCCGGTGACGGATATATTTTTTCAAAGTCGGTAAAAATGCTCCCGGAAAAAGAAAAGGTTTGGGTTTTGCTTAATAATGACTATCGTGTTGCGAAAAGCAGCAGCGGTGAAGTTTTGTATCGCATAAAGGAGTGTATTGATGATTTTCCTTATGAAATAATAGACGCTGCCGGTAAGAAAAGAACTGTTTTATTGAGAGAAAAGCGTGTGGTAACTTATAATCCCCAACTGGCTCAGAAACAAATTTTTGAAATCAAGCGTCAAGTTGAAAAGACCAGAGGTTTGAGGGCATCACAGGCTAAGAAATCCGAATACGGTGATTGTGCAAAATATGTGTCATTTGTAACAGCCGACAAAAAAGGAAACCAAACAGACGGCAAAGTTAAAGTGGTTATAAATGAAGAAAAAATCAAGGAAAATCTTAAGCTTGCCGGATATAACCTTATAGTTACATCGGAGATCAAAATGTCTGTTTCTGAAATATATTGTACCTACCATAACCTTTGGAGGATTGAAGAATCTTTTAAGATAATGAAATCTCAGCTGGACGCAAGAACGGTTTATTTGCAAAAACAGGATACAATTACAGGGCATTTTCTGATATGTTATCTTACAGTGCTCTTGGAAAGGCTGCTGCAGTTTAAAATATTGAAAAATAAATATTGCTCAGAAGATATTTTTCACTTTATCAAAAACTTTAAGGCAGCACGTTTGTCAGAAAGAAAATATATAAATCTTACTCGAGATTTTTCATTCATAAGAAGTTTTGCCAAACTAACCGATTTACCCTTGACTTCTTATTTTCTTACTGATAGCCAAATCAAAAAAATGCTAAACCACAGGTTCTAATCTGTGGTTTAGCACCATTTTTTAGTTATACTCCCAAACTCAGGTAATATCACAACAACACTAAACTGTCAAGCCAAAATCAACCTTAAAACAGACCGTAAATTTTTTCTTAAAAAATTTTAGGCATAATTGTATAAAAATATTTCTTGTGTCAATAATCACAGTATCTTATAAGAGGGAGTTTTGGCTATGTTAAAAAAATATTTTACAAGAGAATATAAATTCATCATTGTTTCTGTCCTTGCCGGTTTTGTTTGTTCCTTTATTTTCTGTATATCCGCAAGAGCATATTCCCATAGTGTTATGAATAAAATAACCTCAGAGGTTTTTCGGTTTCATATTTTGGCAAACAGCGATTCGGAAGAGGATCAAGCTCTTAAGCTTGCCCTCAGAGATAAAATTCTCGAAAATTACAGGGACTTTTTAACTTCTTCTCCCTCGAAAGCGGAAACAGAAGACTTTTTTAAAAGCCGCTTGCCGGAAATAGAAAATATATCGGAAGAATTTCTTAAAAACGAAGGCTGTGATTACGAAGTTAAGGCGGAAGTTACAAAAAGTATGTTTCCCTTAAGAAAATATGCGGACGTTACCCTTCCAGGGGGAAATTATGACTGTCTTAAAATTTCAATAGGGGATGCTGCCGGTCATAATTGGTGGTGCGTTATGTTTCCGCCTCTTTGTTATGTTGAAGGAACATACAGTGAGGCAGAACAGGGGACATATAAAAATGATTTATCGGAAGATGTTTATAGTATAATTTTAGGGGATTCGGAAAGCGCCTCGCCGAAGGTAAGGCTTAAGCTTAAAATAACGGAGCTTTGGCAGAACAGGCAGTAAACTTTCTTATGTGCTAAAAGGACGTTCAAACACCGTGTTCGGCGGTATTATGAACGTCCTTATAAAATTTAAAATTTATCAGAAGTCAACTTCCGTACCGTAGTATGTGCAGGTGAGAAGTTTTTCCATTTCAGCAGGTGTTATAGGTCTGGGGTTGGAGCCTGTACAGGCGTCTCCCACAGCAAGTTCGGCTATTTTTGAAACTTTTTCTTTAAATTCTGCCTCATTTATGCCGAAGTCTTTAAGTGTTATGGGAATATTAAGTTTAATGTTATATTCGTTAATCTTTTCACAAAGTTTTTCTACACATTCGCTGTCACTGCCTTCGATTCCTACACTTCTTGCTATGTCGGCATATCTTCCCTCGGCACATTTTGCATTGTACTTAATTACATAGGGAAGGTAAATTGCGTTTGCACAGCCGTGGGGAATATGACCTGTTGAGAAAGCTGCTCCGGTTTTGTGAGCCATTGAGTGAACTATACCCAAAAGAGCGTTTGAGAAAGCCTGACCGGCTAAACACTGGGCATAGTGCATCTGTTCTCTTGCATTTTTGTCTCCATTATATGAATCGGGGAGATAGTCAAATACCATATATATTGCTTTAAGGGCAAGAGGATCTGTAAAGGGGCTGTTTAAGGTTGAAACATAAGCCTCTATAGCGTGTGTCAAAGCGTCCATACCTGTGTGGGCTGTAAGTGTTTTGGGCATTGTCTGGGCAAGATCCGGATCAACTATGGCTATGTCTGGGGTAATGTTAAAATCGGCAAGGGGATATTTAACCCCTGTGGAGTAGTCGGTAATTACGGAAAAAGCCGTAACTTCCGTTGCCGTTCCCGATGTTGAGGGGATAGCTATAAATTTTGCTTTCTGTCTTAATTCTGGAAAACTGAAGGGAGTTATAATTTCCTCAAAAGTTGTTTCGGGATATTCATAAAATACCCACATTGCCTTGGCTGCGTCTATGGGAGAACCGCCGCCCATTGAAATAATAAGGTCGGGTTCGAATTCTCTCATAAAAGCCGCACCCTTCATAACTGTTTCAACTGAAGGGTCGGGTTCAACGCCTTCAAAGAGTTTAACCTCTATTCCTGCCTCATTGAGATAGCCTACAGCCTTGTCTGCAAAGCCGAAACGTTTCATTGAGCCGCCGCCCAAAACTATAACGGCTTTTTTGCCCTTTATGTTTTTGAGCTGTTCAAGGGCACCGGCTCCGTAATATAAATCTCTGGCAAAGTAAATCTCATCATAAAAAATCCTCCTTAAATATTCATCTTGTTTATTAATCTGTTTTGCTAATCTTTTAACATACTTGGATTATAACATATTCAGCTCAGAATTGCAATAGCATTTTATTATATTTTTGTGAAGTTTGGGTAAACTATTCCTTAAGGATATGGTTTGGAGGTAAAGCAAATGAAAAAAATTTTTTCGGTGCGGACTGATTTGGCACTTGAAATTGCGGAAAGTCTTTCGAAAGACAGGCAGGAAGGCATAGAGGTTATAAGCGAGGAGTTTAATGATGACAAAATAACTGTAACGACAGTCAAAATTAAAGATAAAAAGGGAGAGGCGGAAACGGGAAAGCCCGTAGGCACGTATATAACCCTTGAAAGCCCTTATATCAAAGAAAATGAAATTTCAAAACACGAGGAAATAATAAAAATTTTAAGCGAAAAGCTGGGCTCACTTACGGATTTAAAAAAGGATTCTGTTATTTTGGTTGTGGGTTTAGGAAACTGGAATGTTACGCCGGACGCTTTGGGACCCAGAGTTATTTCCAAAATTCTTGTTACAAGACATATTTCCTCCGAAATTCCCGAGGATATAGACGAAAACGTCAGAAGTGTAGCTGCCGTAAGCCCCGGTGTTATGGGAATAACAGGAATTGAAACAGGAGAAATAATTATGGGGATAACGGGAAAAATTAAGCCCGATTTGATTATAGCCATAGATGCTTTGGCGGCAAGAAAAGCAAGCAGAATAAATTCCACAATTCAAATTGCCGATACGGGGGTTTGCCCCGGGTCGGGAGTGGGAAACAAGCGTATGGAGTTGAGCAAAAAAACGCTGGGAATTCCGGTTATTGCCATAGGAGTGCCCACAGTTGTAGATGCGGCAACTCTTGTAAGCGACACCCTCGATTCTATTTTAGATGAGCTTATAGAACAGACTTCAAAGGGAACGGCGCTGTATCAGCTTTTGGCAAATATGACAGGCGAAGATAAATATGAGCTTATAACCCGAATATTAAACCCCTGCGAAGAAAACCTTTTCGTAACCCCGAAGGAGGTAGACGCAGTTATCGACCGCCTGACAAACATTATTTCCAACACAATAAATATAGCTCTTCACCCGGGAATTTCAAAGGCGGATATAAACAAATATATATAAAAACTGACACGAGTATATTTAAAAATTAATTTAATTATTGACAAAAGTATCAAAATATCATATAATATAATTGCAGGTAGAGATACGCTGTATACTTGTGATACCGAATTAACGTTTAAGCGATATGTAATATCGTCGGTCATGAGGAGCCACCTTCGGGTGGCTTTCTATAGTTTTCTGTAAGTAGGTGATAGAATTAATATTTACATATATTCAGATGAATCAGGTGTGTTTGACAGAGAACATAATGATATTTTTGTTTTCGGGGGGGGGCATAATTATTCTCGGCACTGATGAAAAACAAGTATGGTCAAGAAAATATTCAAAAGCCGAAAAGGATATAAGGCTGAAAAAAGGTGTTGATAAATCCTATGAGCTTAAAGCAACTCATATAACCAATTCAGAAAAAGGAAAGCTTTTCCGTTCACTGAATAAGTGTTATAAGTTTACGGTAGTTGCACAGCAGAAAAAAATATTGTCCGGTATATTCAATAATAAAAAATCTAAACAGAGATATTTGGATTTTGCTTTTAAAATTGCTGTTAAGAGGGCATTTGAAAATTTGCTCAAAAACAATATAATTTCAGCGCAGAATGTAGAAAGACTGTATTTTTATGTTGACGAACATACTACTGCAACAAACGGGAGATATGAACTTAAAGAATCACTTGAACAAGAATTCAGATACGGTACATTTAACAGAGATTATTCCAAATTCTATCCGCCTATATTCGAAACCCTTAATGAAGTTGAGCTTAAATACTGCAACTCTGAGAGTACATTGTTAGTCAGAGCGGCTGATATTGTAGCAAATAAAGTCTTTTACTTGGAAAATAATGATAGAGAAAAGTTAAAAGAAATCAGAAACGTAAATTTAATATATTTGCCTTAAAGCACTTAACTCTTGTTAGGTGTTTTTATTTGCAAAAAAAAGAGAGACTGACTGTTAATTAAGCAGTCTCTCTTTAAATAAACTTATATGAATATTACAGCAATTATTTATCTGTATAAAATCTGTGTAAGAATCGATTCAAGATATTCCTGCTTGCCGCTGGAAACTTTGGGTTCGCCGGTTTTGAGGGTATATTCTTCAAGAGATTCGAGGGTAGCCGTGCCGTTCATAATATCGGCGCCGATTCCGCTCTTATAGCTCTTATAGCGGTCTCTTACGAAACTGTCGATTCTGTCGTCGTCGATTACTTCAAAAGCTTTAATAAGACCTAAAGCGAAGGTGTCCATACCGCTTATATAAGCAAGGGCAATATCGTCAAATGTGAATGAAGGACGTCTTACCTTAGCATCGAAGTTAATTCCGCCGTTTGTGAATCCGCCGGATTTAATAACTTCATACATAGCACAGGTTGCTGTTTTAACGTCACAGGGGAACTGGTCGGTATCCCAACCGAGGTGTTCATCACCCTGGTTTGCGTCGATTGAACCGAAGAAACCGTTTATTCTTGCAACACGAAGTTCATGTTCGAATGTGTGCCCTGCAAGAGTAGCGTGGTTTGCCTCAATGTTGAGTTTGAAATCGCCGTCAAGACCGTACTTGCGGAGGAAACCTATAACAGTTGCCGAGTCGAAGTCATATTGATGTTTTGTGGGTTCCTTGGGCTTAGGCTCTACATAAAAATCTCCGTCATATCCCTTTGAACGGGCATAGTTTACAGCCATTTTCATAAGTCTTGCATAATTGTCAAGTTCAATTGCCATATTTGTGTTAAGAAGAGTTTCATAGCCTTCTCTTCCGCCCCAGAAAACATAGCCCTTGCCGCCTAAAGCGATTGTTGCGTCAATAGCGTTTTTAATCTGGCTTGCTGCATAGGCAAAAACATCGGCTTCACAGGAGGTTCCTGCGCCGTGCATATAACGGGGATTTCCGAAAAGGTTGGCTGTTCCCCAAAGGAGCTCGATGTTTGTGCCTTCCATTTTGCTCTTTATGTAATCAACTATTTCCCAAAGATTTTTCTTTGACTCAGCAAATGTCTTTCCTTCGGGGGCAATATCTACGTCATGGAAACAGAAATATTCAATTCCTAATTTTTCCATAAATTCAAAACCGGCATCAACCTTTGCTTTTGCAATATCCATAGGGTCTGTCTTGCCGTAGGTTCTGTCAATTGTTCCCTGACCGAAGGGGTCTGTCATATTTGCACAGAGTGTATGCCACCAGCTCATAGCAAACTTAAGATGATCCTTCATAGGTTTTCCGTTAATTATTCTTTCCGCATCATAGAACTTGAAGGCGAAGGGGTTTTTCGAACCCTGTCCCTCATATTGTATTTTTCCGAAGTTGGGAAAATAACTCATAAATATTCATTCCTTTCTTTTCTTTTTTTGAATTTTTAAAACACTATAATTCATTATAACACATTCCTGAATTTTCTGCAATTCATTTTATGTAATTTTTTCAAAAACTTGCATAATTATCGTTTGATAATTTGTGTGCGGGTTTTTACATTTTATAAGCCCAACGTGAAGAATATCGGCTATATTTTGTTGGGTTAAGTTTTTGTCTTTTCTTACTCCCCTTATTCTTTCGTAGTATTTCATACAATCCATCCACATATCAATCACATATCAATCGTATAACAGAAGAACTAAAAAATATTGACAAGCAGAGGAATATCCTCTATAATAGAACAATCGAGCGAAGTTTTATACTC
>JAJQBF010000093.1 GCA_021203425.1 Clostridiales bacterium
TATTCGGCTTCATATCAATTCCTCCATAAACATTTTATTTAAGGGTATTATTGCCATTTACACGGTTCAAAATTCGCCCTCTCCTTATATTAAAATTTTAGTCTGTATTGTATAAAATATGCTTTTATAGAAAACCGCTTTAGTTAAAAACCACATAAGAACGATATGAAAGGCTGCTGCAAAAATGTGTTTTCGGCAGCAGTCTTTCTTAGAACAATAAATAGTATGAAATATTTGCTAAATAGTGCAGCGAAAATAAACTTAAAAACTGACTAAAGCTGAAATTATACCATTCCGGAAACACCGGTACAAATTAGTGTAACTGTCGTTTCTGTTATTTCTTCAAGAGGTTCTTTCTTACCGCCGTAAAACCAATCTCTATAAAAGGCTATTACATTTCGGTTTATAAACCTCAAAAGCATATTGCGAGATTCTTCACTAAGTGACATAATTTTAGAGGAATTTTCCCAGTATCGTTTTTTTGTTATTTGGCATATACCGCTGTAGTCTATTCCGGTTACAGCAGGTCCGCAGCAAAAAACTTTTTCGTACGAACCTCCTTTGTTATGAAAAAACTGAAATTGTGCCCGGATAATTTTATCCAACTCATCGGGCATCTTGTAACTTTCTATATTTTGCAGACATACGGTTATTATTGTTTCCTGCTTTTCGATAAATAAATCATCTGTACACTCATAATAGCGGTAAAAGGTTTTTTTATTAATTCGTGCTCTTTCAGTAAGTTTCTTCACTGTTATTTTTCGATAGTCCATTTCAATCAGCATTTCCTCAAAGGCTTTATCAATTGCAGCAATTGTTTTTTGAACTCTCAAATCTTCCTTTCCCGTTAAAATCAAAACTCCTACCCCCTTTCAAACAAAATTAAGCAACTCGTTTTTTCTCGGAGTGACATATTCCACTCCTCAAAAAGCAGTGACCATTGATTGTCTTTACTTTTACAATTATAATTCATATGAGGAGAATAAGCAACCATAATTGCTTATCTATTTAAAATGAATTTTTTTTGAGGAGGTTACGATGAAAATGAAAGTACAACTTGTAGCAAACTTGGCGGCAAACGGTCAGCTTATACTCGCCGAGCAATCCGCAGCATACGAAGCTCCTGCCGAGATTTCCTGTATGGGTATTGCCAAAGCTATGGAATGCGGCAATGTAGTTATGGGTACTGTAACTTATAATATGTTTGCGCCTATGATGAAAGAAATCTTTTCGAAATTGGAAGTTGTTGTGCTGACTTCCAAAGATGCAGGCGAAGATGTTTATTCCGCCGAAACTCCGGAGGAAACTGTCAGCTATCTCAAAAGTAAGGGCTTTGAAACAGCCTGTGTGTTAGGCGGAACCAAGACCTATAACGCTTTTATGGCTGCCGGACTTGCAGATGAGCTTTTCTTTAATCTTTTCCCTGTGGTTATCGGCGGCGGAGGCAGCCTTGAAACCGCTCCCGGTAAAGTGTTAAATTATAAACTTGCCGAAACAAAGGCAAAGGGCGATGTTGCCGTTCTTCACTTTGTAAAGGCATAAAATGCAAAATTAACTAAAATTATGCCCTGCTGTTTCGGAAACGGCAGGGCAGCAAATATTTTCACAATCAAAATCAGTTTTTAACTGCTTTAATTCTGATTCTTACATAGTCTATGTACCAAACCCCCTGAGAATAAAGCAAAGATTTTAAAGTTTTTTCTGCTTCACCTATAATTTCCTGCCTTACTTCTTGAAAAATACACTCAAAGGATCACACATAAAATTTACGAAATTATCCTGAATTTTATAAAATTCGGAGTAAAAGCTTTATCAGCATTGCCACAAAGATAATGCCGCCGATAAGGCTGACAATAGTGTAAATTTTTCTTGATTCTGGGTCTTTTCGCTCTGTGATTAAATAATACAGGCCGAAGGCTGTTATCATAGCCCCTATTATTATGCCTATAATACTGAAAATCATTGTTTTACCTCCTATATTGTTATTTCTTTCGCCAGTTTAGAAGCAAAGCCGAGTTTATTATTACCAAAACAGAGCCGGAATTGTGAACCAATGCACCGGCAATGGGGTTCAGGGTTCCTATGATTGCAAGAATTATTGCAATGAAGTTCAAAGTCATTGAAAATGTCATATTTAATTTTATGGTTTTCATCATTCGCTTTGACAGGGCAATAAGGTGGGGCAGTTCCTTTACATCGTCATTTACCAAGGCAATATCAGCTGCATCAACGGCTATATCGCTGCCTACACCGCCCATTGCAATTCCCACGTTTGCCTTTTTCAAAGCCGGAGCGTCATTTACACCGTCGCCTATCATACAAACTTTTTCATTCCTTGTGCTGTAAAATTCAATTTGCTTCATTTTGTCCTCCGGCAGACAGTTTGAGTGAACCTCCTCAATGTGAAGCTGTTCCGCTATGTAAGAAGCGGCTCTTTCGTTATCTCCTGTTAAAAGGACGGGCTGAACATTCAAGTTTTTAAGCGAATCAATCATATTAATGCTTTCGGCTCTGAGGGTATCCGACAGAACAATATATCCGCTTAAACTTTGGTCAAGAGAAACATAAATTACCGTACAGCCTTTTGAAAGGTATTCTTCTGTTTCTGCAAGCACGAAATCCGACAGGCTTATATTTGCTTCTGTAAGCATTTCCATGTTTCCGGCAAGAACCGCTTTTCCCTGAACCTCTGCCTTTACTCCCCGACCCGGTATCATTTGAAAGTTATCACAGGGCAAAATAGGGGTATTATCGGTCTTTTTATAAGAACTGACAACCGCTTTTCCCAGAGGGTGTTCCGAAAGCTGTTCCGCAACGGCACAGACAGAGAATATTTCCTTATCGGAAAAATTTTCATCAAGGCTTGAAACTTTAATTACTTTAGGCTCACCGTTGGTCAATGTGCCTGTTTTATCAAACATAATTTTTGATACCGCCGAAAGTCTTTCAAGGGCGTCTCCTTCCTTTACCAAAAAGCCGTGTTTCGTGGCGTTTCCTATTGCCGCCATAACAGCCGTAGGTGTGGCAAGCACAAGGGCACAGGGGCAGAACACAACAAGAATTGTAACTGCACGAATAATCTCGCCGCTTATAAGCCAAGTCAGAGTGGCGGCGGAAAGGGCAATAACAACAATCCACGTTGCCCATCTGTCGGCTATTCCCACGATTTCGGCTTTTCCGGCATCTGCCGACTGCACAAGCCTAATCATTCTCTGAATTGAACTATCCTCACCTGCTTTTGCTGCCTTCATATCAAAAGCACCGAACTGGTTGACTGTTCCGCTGAAAACCTCGTCACCGACGGTTTTATCCACAGGCAGAGATTCACCTGTCATAATAGCCTGATTGACGGAGGTTTGTCCTGAAATGATTACACCGTCTGCAGGAACAGTTTCTCCCGGAAGAACTCTGAGAAGGTCATCTATGGCGACTTCTTCCGCTGAAATAATCTTTTCTTTGCCTTCCGTGATAACCCTTGCCGTTCTTGGCGACAGGTGAACCAGCTTTTCTATTCCGGCTCTTGCTTTGGCAACAGTCAAGTCCTCAAGCAGACCGCCCAACTGCATAATAAAGGCAACCTCGCCTGCGGCAAAGTCCTCTCCGATACAGATTGATGCAATTAAGGCAATAGACACTAAAACATCTGCTTTGATGTCAAAAGAGGCTACAAGCCCTATAATCGCTTCCAAAATTATGGGAACACCGCAGAGAATAACGGAAACCCACACAATATCGAATGGAAAAGGGTTCAGTCCCGTTAAGCTGAGTATAAGGGAAATACCCGAAATAACGAGGAGTGTAATATCCTTTTTTGTTCCGCCTTTCTCCAAAAGGGTTTCAAGTTTTTTCATTAATTCTTTCATTATCTACCTCCTTTATATACAAATAGGGGTATATGTATTTATATAATTATTATACATATGGGGGTATATGTTGTCAAGAGGGAAGTTGAAATGAGTTTTATGATTTTTGTATTATTAATAAGTCCCCGTATTTCAGTTACCTGACAATCGGGGATTTATTATAAAAATTTTCTTATTGAAATTTACGCTATCAGTGTTTTCTTGTCATTTACAGACCTATAACCCGGGCGGAACAGCATAAAAAGAATAACTACAAGTAAAATAATTGCTGCAACAGTGCCTAATCCGAAGCCGTCCCCTGTAAGCAATGAGCCGAACTGGTAAATCAAAAGAGAAACAACGTAAGCATATACACACTAATAAGCTATTGCAAAGGCTGCAAGCTTACCATTCTGCATTTCAACCCGGATGGTGTTTATAGCTGCAAAGCAGGGAGCACACAAAAGATTAAATGCAAGGAAGGAATAACCCACAACTGCACTGTTTCCGAGAAGTGCGGCAATAGGAGCAAGACTTCCGCCTGTTTCAACAACATCTAAAGCATCGGACATAGCTGCAAACTGACCGAGTACACCTGCAACCTCTTCCTTTGCCGCAAGACCCAGTACAGAAGCAATAACTGCCTGCCACTTATCAAAACCGCAGGGCTTAAATATCCAAGCTACGGCATTTCCGATATAATAACATATACTGCTTTCCAAATCGTCAACCATTCCGAAAGCACCGTCAGCCCAACCGAAACTGGAAAGGAACCATACCAAAATAGCAGCCAGCATATAAACGGTTACGGCTCTCTTTGCAAAAGCTTTAAGTCTGTCCCATATGCTGTGCCATATATTTTTAACAGTAGGGAAATGATAAGCAGGAAGTTCCATAACAAAAGGAGTAATATCGCCTGAAAACAATTTTGTCTTTTTTAACATAACACCTGTTATAATTACGGATACAATTCCCAGCACATAACAGGAAAAGGCAACTAAGCCGTTATTTCCGAACAAAGCACCGGCAATACAGGCAATAAGCGGAAGTTTTGCTCCGCAGGGCATAAAAGTGACTGTCATTATTGTGAGCCGTCTGTCCTTTTCGTTTTCAATGGTTCGTGCCGTCATAATTCCCGGCAAACCGCAGCCTGTTCCTATAAGCATAGGTATAAAGGACTTGCCTGACATACCGAATTTACGGAAAACTCTATCCATTACAAAGGCTATACGAGCCATATATCCGCAGTCTTCCAAAATTGCAAGGAAGAAGAACAATATAAACATCTGAGGCATAAAACCAAGCATAGCACCCACGCCGCCTATAATACCTTCGCAGATTAAGCCCACAAGCCAATCGACAGTACCTATGTTCACAAGAAAGGCTTCAACGGGAGCCTGAATCCATTCGGCTACAAAGACATCATTTGTCCAGTCTGTAACCCATGTGCCTACGGTTGTTACCAATACATAATAAACAACAAACATAACAAGGGCAAAAATGGGCAAACCCAATATACGGTTTGTGACTATATGGTCAATGCGGTCAGACAGAGACACTTTTTCCGAATTTTTCGTTCTTATTTTGTTTATAATACCTGTTATGTAGTCATATCTGGCACTCGTAATGTGGCTTTCCGTATCATCTTCAAGTACCTTTTCGGCTTCTTTTGCAATTTTTGATATTTCCGTATTGCCGTAAGGAATTTTAGGGTCATTTTCAAAAAGCTTTATTGAAAGATACCTTTTTTGTGCCTGCGGAACGTCCGAGGGAAGCAGACCGCTTATTTTTGAGAGCCAGCCTTCTGTTTGACTGTCAAAGGCTATACACGCAGGAATTTCACTTTTTTTTCGCTTCACTTAAAGCAATTTGTATAACCTTGTCAATATTGCTTTCCTTTAATGCAGAGATTTCTATTACAGGACATTTCAATATTTTTGAAAGAACATCTGTATGTATTACATCTCCGTTTTTCTTCACCAAGTCCATCATATTTAAGGCAATAACAACGGGAATACCAATTTCAAGAAGCTGTGTAGTCAAATAAAGATTTCTTTCAAGATTGGTAGCAGCTACAATATTTATAATTGCATCGGGTCTTTCTGATACCAAATATTCCCTTGCTACAACTTCCTCCTGTGAATATGGCGACAGTGAATAAATTCACGGCAAGTCCATAATGCGGACATTTTTATCCTTTTTATATTTGCCTTCTTTCTTTTCAACAGTTACTCCGGGCCAGTTGCCAACAAATTGTGAAGCACCTGTCAAGGCATTAAACAGTGTGGTTTTTCCGCTGTTGGGATTGCCTGCCAATGCCAGTACATAATTTTTCATTTTGTTTTCCTCCTATGCTGAAAATTGTTAGATAATGCTAACTCAGCACTTTGAATTAAGGCCGGCTTAACCGACCCTGCTAAACTTTTATATAAAATGCCGCCTCTTTGCTGAATGCGATTCGCCGTCCTTTTATACAGACAATTACACTTCCGAAATATGAATTTAGTAAAAAGACTGTTGCTCCAGGACAAAGCCCCATACGCTTCATAGCTTTTCCCATATCATCTTGACTTACATTCCACTTTATTGTATAATTCATTCCGGGTTGAGCCAGCGACAGTGCCGTCATGGCACATCCTCCCGCAGTTCGGCAGCCGTTCCGGCACAAAACACTCTCTTTCCGGCACTATCACCCGAAGCCGGTTTTTTAAAGTTGTTTTTCTTTTGCTCCTGCCAAAATTTTGGGTAATCTTTCTTTTTTTGATACATTTGTGACTGCATCATTTTAGTTGAACCTACAGTTTTATATCCCTTCATTTGAGTTCACACCTCCTGTCTGCACCTAATTCTGTAAAAACAGTACATCACTGATAATACCAAAAGGGGCATATGTATATTATACATAAGGGGGTATAGGTTGTCAATAGAAAAATAAAAAAGAACCAAACAAATTTTGTCCACACAAAATTTTGGGAAATGCTGATTTAAGGGAAATGAAAAATAATTTTGCGGAAAAATACTACGCTCCACGCATAAAAAAGCTTGAATTACCTGAAAAAGTCGCTTTTTTATTGCTTATCCGCTTGATTTTTCCGCCCGAACTGCAAAAAATCATCTTAAATTCAATATTGTG
>JAJQBF010000006.1 GCA_021203425.1 Clostridiales bacterium
TTTCTCTATCCTTGATTTTTTGTAAAGTTATAATATGCGCATTGTGTCCACACCTGTTTATTTTAAGGGTTTGCCTTTTTCAGCCGATTGTGTTATACTATGACTTAGCTAAGGGGGCTGATCTGCCTGTTCTTGTAATTATAAAAGAAATAAAGGGCGGTTTTTTATACGGAGTATATACGGGGGTTTTGCTTGCGGCGGTTTTGACGACTGCTGCGGGAAACTTTTTCGGCTTTTTGGAAAGGCTCTTTAGAGAGAAGAACAGGAAATATTTTAAAGCCGCTGTGCTTACGGGAGAATATATAACTTCTTTAGCCGGTTTTTCGGGCATAATTTCAATAATTTATCCCATTTTCGGCATTTTGGGGCTTTTAAATATTTTATTTATAGTATATAATATGTATAAAAGCAGTTTTAAAAACAGTTCAGATATACATAAGAGGGAAATATGGACGAAAAAGAAAACAATGAAATAATAAAAAAAGAAGATACACCGGAAAAAAACAAGAAAAAACCGCTGAACCTTCTCAGAATTATAATAATCATTGCGGCGGCTGCCGTAATAATATTTTTGCTAGTGAGAATATATCACAGCTTTTTCAGTTCTACCGGCGGACGGATTATAGGCGACTGTATAAACACCATAGGTTATGAACAGGGCGACAAAGCAGATTTTTATACAACCGGCGACGGACTTTATTTTGTCACGAAAGACGGAGTTATATATATGAATAAGAAAGGCTCCGCTATGAAATGGCAGGATACATATACTATGATGAATCCGGTTGTTTCGGGAGAAGGTGATATAATAGGCGTGTCGGAAAAAGGCGGAAGTCTTTTTGCCGTCTACAGTACCTCGGGAAATCTGTATAAAATTACAGCCGACAACGGCATATCCGCCTTTGCGGTAAATGAAAAAGGCGGCTCCGTTCTTATAACGGAAAACGACACGGAATATACCATAACGGCCTATACGGAAAGCGGCTTTACCGCTTTTATGGCTAAAAGCCCCATTGAAGAAGGGCTTGCCATAGGCTGTGATATTTCCGATGACGGTCGGTTTTTAGCTGTTTCATATATTTATACAGGCTATACCGAGCTTGAGTCAAGGGTTATTTTTTATAACCTAAAGCAAAGCGGCGACAGCAACATAGACGAAGAAAAAGAAATGGTGGCCTCCTTTGTAAGGAGCGGCGAGATTATGGGAATTGTCAGATTTATGGACGGAAACAGTCTTATAGCCGTTTCTTCTTCCGAAGTTGTCTGTGTAAAGTTAGGGCTTGACGACAACAGCGTAACCTGCAGCGAAAGGTGGTCAGTGCAGGCTCAAAACAGTAATAAGGCGCTGGCTTTTCCGGGCAAAAAATATGTGGCAGTTGCTTACGGAGAAAAAAATTTGAACTCCGAAACGGCAGAAGAAGAAAATACCGTTGTTGTATATAATTTGAACGGCAAGGAAATGTCTAAAACCGTTATGGAAAAAACAATTGACGGAATGTTTTCGGATTCCTCGGTTATTACGGTAAAGATGAACAGGTCATTTCAGGCTTTAGATAAAAACGGAGGGCGAATTCTTGCATACACTGTTGCGCAGGACGTAAACAAGCTGTTGGTTTATGACGGAAATTCAAAAGCGCTTATTGTTACACCTAAGGGAGCCTATATAATGGAAATCAAGTCTAAGGGAATAAGCACAATTATTTCAAATATAAGAAACAGTGACGATGAAGACAGTATAGGAACGGAAACGGAAGATGAAACCGAAGTTTTTGAAGAAGGCTTAACCGAAACCGGTTCAGGCGAAGAAAGTCCGGCTGAAGGAGCAGACCAAGCAGCGGAAGAACCGGCTGAGACTTTGGAAGACAGCGGCGAAGAAATATCTGCCGAGTCTGAGGAAACGGAGGAAACCGAGGAAGAAACCGAAACTGAAACTGTTGCCGAAGAAGAGGCAGAGGTCGAAGAAACTTCCGATGAATAAACAGAATAGGAGAAAAATATGGATAATTTATTAATTATATTTGACATTGCAGTTTTGCTTATAGTTGCGATTTGTGTAGCCATAGGAGCCAAAAGAGGCTTTATTCAGACTGTTTTCAGACTGTTTTCGTCTGTAATTTCCGTCTTTATAGCGAAATCCCTCTTTCCTTACACAAAATATTTTTTGGAAAGAGTATTGGTTAAGGAATTTATAAAATCTCTTGTTTTAAACAAGCTTAATCTTACCCAGGGCACAACGGAAATAACGGAATATTCCGTAAACAGCCTTAATCTGCCTAATTTTATAAAAACAGCCTTCTTAGACAGTAATTATCTTCAGCAGATGAGAAACGACGCCTCGGCAAAGCTTGCTCAGACAATAAGCGAATTCGTGGCTGATTATGCTCTTACAATGATTGCCTTTGTTATTACCTTTATTTTGGTATACCTTGTGCTGTTTTTCATTTTGGTTGTTTTCGATATATTTGCAAGACTTCCTGTTTTGGGCTTTTTCAGCGCAGGTTTGGGCGGTATAGTGGGCTTTTTCAGTGCCTGCTTAATTATTTGGATTATTTTGGCTGCTATGAATGTTTTACTTGCCTCACCGGATTTAAGAGAAATATTCGATGCTCTTGATGCATCTATAATAACCCGAATGTTTTATAAATACAATCCTATTGTTTCAATTATCACAAGTGCAAACGGAGGATTTTAAATGGCTGAGGGCTATAAAACCGTTAAGGGTTATGGAACAGACGAGATTGTTATTAAAAAGTCAAGGTTTATTGCCAATGTTTACCCGGTAACAACAGAGGAAGAGGCAGTCTCTAAGGTTTTGGAGATAAAGAAAAAATATCATGACGCAAGACATTCATGTTTCGCCTACAGAATAGGAAAAAAAGGAGAATACCTAAAATATTCTGATGACGGCGAGCCACAGGGAACAGCCGGCATACCTATGCTTGATATTTTAAAGGGCGAGGACATAACAGATGTTGTTGTAATAGTTACAAGATATTTCGGCGGCATACTTTTGGGAACAGGCGGTCTTGTAGGGGCTTACTCCCAAGCGGCAAAAGCCGGACTTGCTGCGGCGGAAACAATTCAAATGACACTTTATCGACTGGTCGAAATTTTGACAGACTACAGTCTTCACGGGAAAATTCAGTATATGCTTTTAAATAAGGGCTGTAAAATAACAGATACGGTTTTTACCGATAAAGTAAAAATAACAGCCGCCTGTCTTGCGGAAGATATTGAAAGTCTTGAAACAGATGTTAAAGACATTTCTCAGGGAAAGGCGGAGTTTTCCGCCGGAGAGCTGTTTTACGGCTGAAAGCAATAAAAAAATAGGAGATAATCAATGGACTATTTCAGTATAGGAAAAATTGTTAATACCCATGGCATAAAGGGCGAGGTTAAGCTCTATCCTTATGTTGATGATTTAAATGAAATTTTAAGCCTTGACAGGGTTTTTGTTGAAAAGGAAGGTGCTGCTCTTGCCGAAAAAAAAGCCACAGGCGCCAGAATTCACAAGGGAATGGTTCTTATGAGCCTTGAAGGGGTTAAGGATATGACCTCGGCAGAGGCGCTTAAGGACTGTGTTCTTAAAATATCACGGGATATGGCTGTGCCCTGTGAGGAAGATGAATATTTTGTAAAAGACCTCTATGATATGGAGGTTGTTTCGGAAGACGGAGAGGTTTTGGGAATTCTCTCCGATATTCTGTTTACGGGGGCAAACGATGTTTACATTGTAAAAACAAGGGGAAAGGATATTCTGATTCCTGCTGTTAAACAATGCATACTTAAGGTTGATGTTCCCGGGAAAAAAATGACAGTAAGGCTTTTAGAGGGGCTGAGAGAATGAATTTTTATGCATTAACCCTTTTTACCGATATGATTCGGCAGGGGCTCAGTCACTCTGTTATAGGAAGAGGTATTGAAAAAGGGCTTATAAATGTTGAAACGGTTGACATAAGAGATTTTACCAAGGACAAGCACAGACGGGTTGACGACTATGGCTACGGCGGCGGCGCCGGAATGATTATGCAGCCCCAGCCGGTGTATGATGCTTATATGAGCGTCAAAAAACGTGTTAAAGAGGGGGCAAAGCTTATATATATGTCGCCTCAGGGGACTGTTTTTAATCAGAAAAAAGCCGAGGAGCTTTCCCAAGGGTCGGATATTATAATTCTCTGCGGTCATTATGAGGGAATTGACCAAAGGGTTATAGATGAAATTAAACCCGAGGAAATTTCACTGGGGGATTTTGTTCTTACAGGGGGCGAGCTTGGGGCTATGGTTGTTATAGATGCGGTTTCAAGACTTATACCCGGGGTTTTAAATAAAGAAGAAAGCTTTGAGGGAGAGTCTTTTTCCGACGGGCTTTTGGAATATCCCCAGTATACAAGACCATATGAATTTATGGGAAGAACCGTACCAGATGTACTCTTAAGCGGTCACCACGAAAACGTGGCAAAATGGAGAAGACAGCAGAAAATAATATACACTCTTCAAAAACGACCGGATCTTCTTGAAAAAGCAGATTTAAGCGAAAAAGAACGGAAGTTCATTGAGGATTTAAAGGCAAAGTCAGGGCGTACCGATTCTTAGTACCCCACCGTCACACTGCCGTGTGACTTCCTACCCTTAAAAGGGGAGACTTATAATAAAGAATAACGGAGGATTTCATTATGAGAGGAATTATAACTGTTTTAGGAAAAGACAGGGTTGGAATTATTGCAAAGGTTTGTACTTACCTTGCCGAAGAGGAAATAAACATACTTGACATATCTCAGACAATTGTCGTAGGTTTCTTTAATATGATGATGATTGTTGATTTATCTGACAACACACATAAGTTTGACGCTGTTGCAAACGGACTTAAGGAAATAGGTCTTGATTTGGGTCTTGAAATTAAACTTCAGAGAGAAGACATATTTAACAATATGCATAGAATCTAATATTTTATGATTAAACGGAGGATTGGTTTATATGATTAGCCGCAGTGAGGTTTTGGAAACCAACAAAATGATAAGCGAGGAGAATTTGGACGTCCGTACTATTACAATGGGCATAAATCTTTTGGACTGTGCGGATTCCGACCCCAATAAGCTCTGTAACAAAATATATGACAAAATTACAAAAAGCGCTGAAAATCTCGTTAAAACAGGAGATGATATTGCTAAAGAATACGGCATACCCGTTGTCAATAAGAGAATTTCCGTTACACCTGTTGCCCTTGTGGCAAACGGTCACACTCAGGACACCTGTGTTAATATAGCAAAAACCCTTGACAAGGCAGCTATAAACGTAGGCGTAAACTTTATAGGGGGATATTCTGCCCTTGTTCAGAAAGGCTCAACTCCCAGCGATATAAATCTTGTAAGGAGTATTCCCGAGGCGCTTTCCTCTACAGAAAGAGTTTGTTCGTCTGTAAATGTGGGAAGTACACGAAACGGCATAAATATGAATGCTGTTAAAAAGATAGGCGAGGTAGTAAAGGAAATGGCCTATCTCACAAGAAACGAAGGCTCTATGGCCTGTGCAAAATTTGTTGTTTTCTGCAATGCCGTTGAGGATAACCCCTTTATGGCCGGTGCCTTTCACGGCGTAGGCGAAAGAGACAAGGTTATAAACGTAGGTGTCAGCGGTCCCGGGGTTGTAAAATATGCTCTTCAAAGCGTAAGAGAGGCTGATTTTGAAACACTTTGTGAAACAGTAAAGAAAACAGCCTTTAAAATAACGAGAGTAGGTCAGCTAGTGGCTCAGGAGGCATCAAGAAGACTTGAGGTTCCCTTCGGAATTATAGACTTATCTCTTACCCCCACACCGGCTATCGGAGACAGTATTGCCGAAATATTCAACGAAATGGGGCTTGAGGCAGCCGGAGCACCGGGCACAACAGCAGCCCTTGCCATTCTAAACGACAACGTAAAGAAGGGCGGACTTATGGCATCATCTTATGTAGGCGGCTTAAGCGGTGCTTTTATTCCCGTAAGTGAAGACCACGGTATGATTGAGGCTGTTCAAAGCGGTGCCTTAACTCTTGAAAAATTAGAGGCTATGACCTGTGTCTGCTCCGTTGGGCTTGATATGATAGCCATACCCGGAGATACCTCGGCAGCCACAATTTCGGGGGTAATTGCCGATGAAATGGCCATAGGTATGATAAACAACAAAACAACAGCCGTAAGAATTATTCCCGCCTACGGCAAAACGGTAGGGGAAAGCGTTGAATTCGGCGGACTTCTCGGAACAGCTCCGGTTATGCCCGTAAACGGCTATTCCTGTGAGCGCTTTATAAGAAGAGGCGGAAGAATCCCTGCTCCGGTTCACAGCTTTAAGAACTGATATTTTGGGGGAGAAAATATGCTGTATGAATATCAAATTGATTCAGATGTGATTGTAGGCGGTTGGGGAAGGTGGCTTTTATGCTTTATTGTTGCTGTGGTTTTTGCAGCAGGCTTAATTTGGGCATTTTCCA
This sequence comes from Clostridiales bacterium, assembly GCA_021203425.1. GTDB lineage: Bacteria > Bacillota > Clostridia > Lachnospirales > CAG-274 > JAJQCI01. Next base: position 6,467 of record JAJQBF010000006.1, read on the forward strand.
AAAGAAAAGATGTTTCCGAAAACCCCGGCTTATATCCCTTTCATTATAGAATTGTGAACGAAAAAAATCCTTACTTCATGCTGAAAATATTTGCCGGCTTTGCCTGCTATTTGCTGGCTTTGTGTTTTCTTACCTTTTTTACGGTAAAAACATATTTGGTAAAGCCCTTATATTATGCACACTGTGTTAAAACAGGACAATTTGAAACAGTAAGCGGTACAGTGGAAAACTTTGAACCGGGAGTAAAAAGCGGAGAGGAAAGTTTTGACATAAACGGCATAAAATTCGGCTATTCCGAAAATGAGTCCTGCGGCTACAGCACATATTCTAAAGACGGCGGCGTTATAACCGGCAACGGACAGGAGCTCAAAATATCCTATATTAATGCTTTTTCCGAAAATATTATAGTGTACATAG
>JAJQBF010000274.1:0-1169 GCA_021203425.1 Clostridiales bacterium
AAATTATACCATATATCAACTTTACTTGTCAATCTTTTATTTTTGTGATAAATTAGGCAAAAGTAAAAAACGGCAATGCAACATAATTGTACAATGTGATGAATAAACATTAAGGAGGAAAAATTTATGAGAACAACGGATCCTATTAAGAACCCCGAAGATGTAGACAGAATGATGGCATTTTATTTACAAAAGGAAAATTTTAATTTAAGAAATGCTCTTATGATTGCTTTGGGGCTGTATACTGCCCTGAGAATAAGTGACATTTTGGAGCTTGAATGGAGTGATGTGCTTAAAAATGACGGTAAGGTTAGAGAAAGAATTGTTGTTATTGAGAAAAAGACAAAAAAGGAGAATATTATAGCCGTAAATAAAAAACTTAAAAAGGCTATACTTAGCTTTGCTCAAGCGGAAAGTGTCAAAACGGGCTATATTTTTAAGGGCGGAAGGGATAAGCGCAAGCATCTCCACAGAACCCAAGCCTACAGAATTATAAAGGCCGCAGCCGAAGCCCTTGACTTAGAGGGTACAATAAGCTGTCACAGCCTTCGCAAAACAGTAGGCTATCACCTTTATCTTTCCGGAGCATCGGCGATTCTTCTTATGAATCTCTATAACCATTCTTCCTTTAACATTACAAAACGATACCTGCGAATAAGCCAGTTTGAAAAAGACGAGGCTTTCTTAAATCTATCTTATTAATAAAGGAGAAATCTTATGGAAAAAACACAAGCCCAAATTAAATTGGGCATAATTTCGGTTTTAAAGTTGGTTATTTTAACATTTGTTTTGTCTGTCTCTTTCTGTATTATCGCCAGCGCCGAAGAATCGGGCTATTGCGGAGAAAACGGTGGCGCTAATTTGCAGTGGACTTTGGACGATGATGGTGTACTGACTATTTCGGGCAGCGGTAAAATGGCTGACTATACATGGGGTGATTGGAATGATTACGAAGGGTTAAGTGAAGAAGAAATTGATGAACTTATGAATGGTGAGATAGGATTTGCCGGTTATTCTACTGCTCCATGGGGAGGTTTAACAAGTTCAACCATCACATCTATAGTTATTGAAAGCGGTGTAACAAGTATAGGCAACTGTGCGTTCTATACCTGTTCCGGAGTTCAGGAAGCAGTAACTGTTCCCGATAGTGTTACAAGTATCGGCGAAGA
>JAJQBF010000274.1:1269-6857 GCA_021203425.1 Clostridiales bacterium
AGTGTTACAAGTATCGGCGAAGATGCTTTTTCAACAATCGAAGGGTATCTTATAATTTACTGCAACCCGGGCTCAACTATTGATACATCAGGTTGGGGTACATTTTATGTTTATAAAGATGCTGAAGCTGTCAGATATTATGATGATACAGTTTACTACATTTCCGGCCTTTCGGGCGTAACTGAAACCGGTTTAGCCGGTTATTCCAAGTGTAATTTATGTAAAGGCGATACTGTTTTATCTACTGAATATACGGTTTATGAAGGGTTTGAGATAGAAGGTTTTGAATTTTCGGCAGAGGAAATGGGTTACAGCTATGTTATAGGCTTTAAGATTTCAGACAGCGGAGATGATGATGTTTCTGCAGATGATATAAAGGCTCTTGCAAGCACATACAGCCTTGAGCCTGTTGCATGACGGAGGTGACATTTAAATGAAAAAAATATATGTGAAACCTCAAATAAATACAATTACAGTTAAAACCGAAGATGTTATTACCCTTTCGCTTACAGCTTTACAGGACAGCTATAAAAACTTGGATATACATACTAATGTTGTTGACTACTAATATATAAAAATTTTTTTCCTTATAAATAAAAAGCGGAAGCGGCTAAGCCTTGAAGGTCAGCCGCTTCTGTTTTTATGTTTAGCTTAATTATTTAACCTTGGGATTAAAATATCTGAATGCGTTGCCGTAGCAGATATCCTTAACCATCTGGCCTACAAATTCGATATCGTTTGCATACCAGCCGTCTTCAATCCACTGACCGAAGATGTTGCAGAGTATACGGCGGAAATATTCGTGACGGGGGTAGGAAAGGAAGGAACGGCTGTCTGTAAGCATACCGATGAACTTTCCTAAAACACCTAAGTTGCCTAAGCACTTAATCTGATTTTCCATACCGTCGATATTGTCATTGAACCACCAAGCTGTACCGAACTGAATCTTTGAGGCAGCCTCAGGACCCTGGAAACAGCCTAAGATTGTTCCTATAACCTGATTGTCGGCAGGGTTGCCGGCGAAGAGGATAGTCTTGGGAAGGGTATTGTCAGCGTTAAGAGCATCAAGAAGATTTGTAAGACCTTCAGCGCTTGACCAGTCAGATACACAGTCAAAGCCTGTATCGGGACCCATCTTATTGAACATATATGTGTTGTTGTCTCTCTTAATGTTCATATGGATTTCCATAGCCATATTGTTCTTATAATATTCGCTGCCTAAGAATACCATAAGCTCTGTTCTGTACTTGTCGGCTTCTTCCTTTGTTACAGGCTCGCCCTTAGCTGCCTTTGCAAGGATAGCGTCAAGCTCTGCGTCTGTTGCTCTTGCACAGGGAACATATGTGAAAGCGTGGTCGGAAGCTGTACAGCCCATTGAAACGAAGAAATCGATTCTCTTGCCTAAAACTGTCTTAAGGTCGGCAAAAGTCTTAATTTCGATATTCTCTGTCTTTCCTAAGTCAACGAGATACTGAGGGAAGGTGTCGGCTGTAAGGTTTAAAGCCTTGTCAGGTCTGAAAGCGGGGAATACATTAAACTTCATTGTGGGGTCAGCCTTAAGAAGTTTGTGATATTCAAGACTGTCAGCCGGGTCATCGGTTGTGTTTACAATAGCAACGTTTGATCTTTCAACAAGACGGCGGCAGGAAAAATCGGGAGTTGCAAGTTTAGCGTTGCATTCGTCAAAGATTTCCTTTGCTGTAGCCTTTGTAAGGGGCTTGTAGATTCCGAAGAATCTCTGGAGTTCAAGGTGTGTCCAGTGATAGAGAGGGTTGCCGATTGCATACTGAATTGTTTCAGCCCATTTTTCGAATTTTTCAAAATCGGAGGTTTCCTTGCCTGTGATATATTCTTCGGGAACTCCGCAGCTTCTCATAGCACGCCACTTATAGTGGTCGCCGCCCAGCCAAACCTCTGTGATTGATTTATAAGTCTTGTTCTCATAAATTTCCTGAGGGTTAAGGTGACAGTGGAAGTCGAAAATAGGTTCTGCCTTTGCATAATCGTTAAAAAGTTTCTTAGCTGTTTCTGTCTTTAACAAAAAGTTTTCATCAATAAAGCTCATTTTAAGTTAATTCCTCCTTTAAAAATATAAATTTTTATATACGGAACTGCCGCCTAAGCCTCTTTAAGCGGCAATTCCTTAATAATATTACTTATTATAATGTTATAACATTATAACGTTACGCCGTTTTTGAATATGGCGATTTCTCTGTAGCCGTTGATTTCGTTCTTTGTTTCTTTCCTGTGAGATGCAACGTCCAAAATAAAGCTGAAGAATTCTTCTGCATATTCGTCCATCTGTTTGTCTTCAACAAGTCTGCCTGCGTTCCAGTCAATCCAGTTGGGTTTTCTGCCTGCAAGGTCGGAATTTGTTGCAACCTTAACTGTGGGAACAGGTGAGCCTACGGGGGTTCCTCTTCCTGTTGAGAAAAGGATAATGTGACAGCCGCTTGCCATCATACCGCTTATGGCTACTATGTCATTGCCGGGACCCTGAAGAAGGTTAAGACCGGGTGTAACAGCCTTGTCACCGTAAAGAAGTACGCCCTGAACATTTGATGTTCCGCCCTTTTGAGTACAGCCGAGAGACTTGTCTTCAAGAGTAGTTATGCCGCCCTTCTTGTTTCCGGGGGAGGGGTTTTCGCCTACAGGCTGACCGTGGCTTAAGAAATATTCCTTAAAGTTGTTTACAAGGCTTACAGTCTGCTCGAAAAGCTCGGGAGTCTGACATCTGTCCATAAGGATTGTTTCGGCGCCGAACATTTCGGGAACTTCCGAAAGAACCGTTCTTCCGCCGTTTGCTACCATAATATCGGAAATTCTGCCGATAAGGGGGTTGGCTGTTATACCTGATAAGCCGTCGGAGCCGCCGCACTTAAGACCGATAACAAGCTTGCTTACGGGAACCTCTTCCTGCTTGAACTGTTCAGCATACTTAACTAATTCTTCGATTTGTGAAAGAGCGTATTCAATTTCGTCCTCGTGTTCCTGAACGATACAGAATTTAACTCTTTCGGGGTCGTATTCGCCGAGAACCTTTTTAAATTCATCAACGTTGTTGTTTTCACAGCCTAAGCTTAATACAAGAACACCAGCTGCGTTGGGGTGTCTTACCATACCGGCAAGGAGTTTCTGTGTGTTTTCATGGTCTTCGCCAAGCTGTGAACAGCCGTAGGGGTGAACGAAGTTGTGAATTCCGTCAACTCTGCCTGCAAAACGCTCATTAGCCTTAGCTGTAATAGCGTTTGAAACGCCGTTTACACAGCCTACAGTGTTAACAATCCAAATTTCGTTACGAATACCGACTTCGCCGTTTTTACGAACATAGCCCATAAAGGTGTCTTTTCTTGTAACGGGAATGTCCTTAAGCTTGGGGTTATATGTATATTCGAGAGTGGAGCTTAAGTTTGTCTTAAGATTATGTGAGTGAATCCACTTTCCGGGGGTTACGGTTTCTGTTGTGTGACCTATGGGATAGCCGTATTTTATAACGTTTTCGCCTTCGGGAATTTCAACAAGAGCCATTTTGTGACCTCTTGCTATATCTTCGGCAGCAGTAACGCCGCAGATAACCTCGCCGGCTTTAATATCAGCTATGGCAACAACAACATTGTCATTATTGTTTAATTTGATATATTTTTCCATATCTTCCTCCTATTTATCCGGTTATTAAAGAATACTCTTTATAACGTCTGCCGGAGCCTCTGTTGAAAGCTTGTAGAGATATTCGCTGCAAGTGTCTGCAAAGCCTTCTACAGCGTTTAAATCTTCGCCCCAGAAGTCTGTGTTTGCACAAACAGCTTTGATAAGAGCTGCACAGCCTTCCTTGGTTGTTCTGTCATTTGCTGCGTTAAGAGCTGCATATGTTTCGAGAACGGCTGCATCGTCCTTGATAGGATATTCTTCGTCTGCACCGACAATCTTTCTTGAGCCTATAAGAGCGCCGTCTTTGATTTCGGTTCCGTTATAGAAAGCTACATAAGCTGCAAAGGAGAATGTAAGAATCTTGGGAAGTTTGCCCTTAAGCTCGATATATTCTTTGATTGTGGGAAGAACTCTTGCCTTAAACTTAGCTGTTGAGTTAAGAGAAATGTCAAGAATCTTGTGGTCGATGAAGGGGTTCTTAAATCTGTCGAATACAGCGTCTGAGAAAGCCTTAAGGTCGTCATAGTCAAGGTCTGTAAGAGCAGGCATAATTTCGTCATTAAGAGCGATTTCAAGATATTTGATAATATCGGGGTCTGCCATCATTTTTCTTACGATTGTGTGACCTGCAAGGTATGCGCCTAAAACAGAACAAGTATGAGCGCCGTTAAGAATACGAACTTTTCTCTTCTTGTAAGGCTTAACATTATCTGTGAATATTACGTTAAGACCGATCTGATTGAAGGGGAGTTCCTCGGCAAGTGATGCAGGACCTTCGATAACCCATGTGTGGAAGATTTCGCTTGTGTCGATAACATTGTCAACATAGCCGAATTCCTCTGTAAGAGCTTCAACCTCAGGTCTGGGATAACCTGTAACGATTCTGTCAACGAGAGTTGAAGTAAAGATGCAGGCTGTTTCAACCCAGTAGATGAAATCAGCGCCTAAAGACCAGTCGTTTGCATATTTAAGGACACATTCCTTAAGAGCCTTGCCGTTGTCATCGATAAGTTCACAGGGAATAAAAACAGGACCTTTAGCTTTGTCGCCGCCGAAAGTCTTAAATCTTAAATTAAGGAAGTTACAAACCTTAGCCGGGAAAGTATCCTGAGGCTTGTCTTCTACATAAGGCTCGGGTTTGTATGTAATACCTGCTTCTGTTGTGTTTGAAACAACATAGCGGAGCTCGGGGTTTTTAGCGCAGTTGTTGTAGGTTTCAAGATCAACATAGGGGTTGATACATTTGTTTACAGAGGTTATAAGACGTTTGCTTACTACCTTTTGTCCGTTTTCGTTTCCTCTTGCGATAAGTGTGTAAAGACCTTCCTGCTCATTAATGAAATCTCTGAGCATATCGCCGCCGGGGATAGGCTGAATAAGAGTTATTCCGCCGTCAAACTTGCCCTCTGCGTTTAAGCAGTCGAACATATAGTCTACGAAAGCACGAAGGAAGTTACCCTCGCCAAACTGAATTACCTTTTCGGGTAATCTTTCTTTAGTTCCTATAACTAAATCATCATTAAATTTAAAGCCGTTTGTCAAAAGGCTTCTGTTAAGTTTTTCCATTTTGTTTCCCTCCGTTATAATTAAGCTCCCATGGGGTAAAAAACCTCCCGCTGACAGGGGCATAAGAGAACCGCTTTTGGTGGCAATAAAAATATTTTCGGCAAAACAAGCGTTTCTCTTAAATATTCTTGTCTATATTATACAACTATTTTATAATAAAATCAATAGCTTTATTAAAAATTTCCTATAGATAACGATTTGTGACATAAAGAAAATTTTTTCTTAAAGAAAGCCCGAGCAGCTTTTTCTTTGAAAAATAAGCTGAGCCGGTTTGTTTTACGGCGGTTTAAAAGTCTTAATGGGTTTGTGTAAAAAAATCGGGCACGGCAGAATCACGGAATAATACAAAAATATTTCAGAGATATTACAATACA
>JAJQBF010000013.1 GCA_021203425.1 Clostridiales bacterium
TGTGACACAGGCGGCAGGCCGCAAATCCGAAAAAAAAAATAGGATTTTTTGAAAAATTTTGAGTAAATAATACAACAGGGCTTGTACTTTATCTAAAAGTAAGTTATAATAAAGGGTAGATATTGTATGATTGGTTTTAGCACACTAATATCAGACAATGGAAATGATGAAAATTCAAAATGAAAATCGGCATTTCCCAAAATTTATAAGGAGGTAAAATCTATGGAACTTAAAACCTTCAAAAGAGGTGTACATCCGCATGATGGAAAAGAGCTTTCCAACAAGGCTGCCATAAAGGTATTAAACCCCGAAGTGGGCGAGCTCGTTACAATTCCCATGAGCCAGCACATCGGCGCACCCTGTGACGCCCTTGTAAAGGTTAATGAGAGAGTTCTTGTGGGTCAGAAAATCGGTGAAAGCGCCGCTTTTGTGTCCTCACCTGTACACGCTACCGTTTCGGGAACCGTAAAGGCTGTTAAGGCGGCTCTTACCCCCGGCGGAACAATGGTTAATTCCGTAACAATCGAAAATGACGGAGAGTATGAAGAGACTCCCCGCTTAGAGACTTCCGGCGATTATAAAAATATATCTAACGAGCAGATTATAGGGCTTGTTAAGGCAGCCGGCATAGTAGGCTTAGGCGGCGCAGGCTTCCCCGCACAGGTTAAATTAAGCCTCGGTCCCGATTCCAAAATCACCGACATTATTGTTAATGCCGCAGAGTGTGAGCCTTATCTTACCTGCGACCACAGATGTATGGTTGAAAGAGGAGAAGAGCTTGTAAAGGGTCTTGAAATTATGCTTAAGCTTTTCCCCGGTTCAAAGGGTCATATCGGCATAGAGGCCAACAAGCCCGACGCTATTGATAATTTAACAAAGCTTACATCGGGAATAAGCGATATTTCCGTTGTTGCTCTTAAATGTAAATACCCTCAGGGCTCAGAAAAGCAGTTAATCGACGCCGTAATAGGCAGACAGATTCCCTCGGGGGCTCTTCCTGCGGCTGTAGGCTGTATCGTTGACAACGTGGCAACGGTTATGGCAATTAAGGCAGCTGTTATTGACGGAAAGCCTCTTACAAGAAGAGTAGTAACCGTTACCGGCGATGCTGTTAAAAATCCCTCAAACTTTGAGGTTCCTCTGGGAATGAGCTATCAAAAGCTTATTGACGCTGCCGGCGGTTTTAAGGAAGACCCGGCAAAGGTTATCTCAGGCGGTCCTATGATGGGTGTTGCCCTTTTTGACACAGAGGTTCCCGTTACTAAAACAACCTCGGGTATTCTCTGTCTTACAAAGAAGGCGGCTGAAATTCCGCCGGAAAGCAACTGTATCCGCTGCGGAAAATGTGTTGAACACTGCCCCATGGGTCTTATGCCCTTACACCTTAATTCCGACACACTTGCAGGGGACGACGACGCCTTTGTGGCTCATCACGGACTTGACTGCATAGAGTGCGGTTCATGTTCCTTTATCTGTCCCGCAAAGAGACAGCTTGCCCAGTCAATCAGAGTAAATAAACGTGCCGTTATGACCAAGATGCGTGCAAAGGGGGGTAAATAATAATGAATAAGCTTGTTGTTTCATCAACTCCTCATATTCGTTCAAATGAAAGTGTACAGCGAATTATGCTTGACGTAATTATCGCTCTTACACCGGCCTGCGTAGCAGGTATTATTTTACATAACCACAGTGTTAATGCACTTATAACAGTTATAATTTCAATAGCTGCCTGTGTACTTTTCGAAGGCGGTTTTCAGAAGCTTACAAAGCAGACTGTTACCATAAGTGATTTATCGGCAGTTGTTACGGGTCTTCTTCTCGCTATGAACTTACCCGAAACATCTCCTTTCTGGATGCCTATAGTAGGTGCATTTTTTGCAATTATAGTAGCTAAACAGGTTTTCGGCGGTTTGGGTCAAAACTTTATTAACCCTGCCCTTGCCGGACGTGCTTTCCTTCTTGCGGCTTATCCCACAAAGATGACGGGAAGTTCGGGCTTTACGGCTCCTAAGTTCGGTGCCGTTGCAGATGCGGCAACATATGCAACACCTCTTACAGCTCTTAAAGAGGGCGGTACAGCTGTTACATCGAGCGATATTTTAAACGGCTTTTTAGGCAACGTAGGCGGAACCATAGGTGAAACCTGCGCCGTACTTCTTATTTTAGGCGGAATCTACCTTATAGTAAGAAAGGTTATAAGCTGGAGAATACCTGTTGTTTATATAGCTACAGTGTTTATATTTATGCTTATATTCGGAAGAAACCCCGGAAATATTATGGGAGTTATAAATGAACTTTTTGTCGGCGGTCTTATGCTGGGTGCTTTCTTTATGGCTACTGACTATGCAGCATCTCCCGTTACACCTGTCGGTCAGCTTATTATGGGTTTCGGCTGCGGTGTTTTAACCTCAATTATAAGACTTTGGGGCGGCTACCCCGAGGGCGTAAGCTACTCTATACTTCTTATGAACCTTTGCGTTCCTCTTATTGACAGGTTCACTGAACCTAAAATCTTCGGGGAGGTGAAGAAGAAATGAAAATATTAAAACCGGGTATTATCCTTTTAATAATTTGTGCCGTTGCCGGCGCTCTTCTGGGTGCGGTTAATTCCGCTACAGAGGGTTCTATTGCGGAACAAAACGCAAAAACAACTGCCGAGGCTATGGAAGTAGTTCTTCCGGGGGCTGAATTCGGCGACGCTGTAGAAGTGGAAATAAACGGCGGTCAATTTTCAGATCCCAACTTCGACTTAAGTGATGCCGATATTACAAGCTATGCTGTAGGCACAATCGACGGTCAGGAAGTAGGCTATGCTGTTTCCGTTACAACAAACGGCTACGGCGGTGATGTTGTTATGATGGTAGGCATTGACTTAGACGGCGGAATCACAGGCGTAAGCGTAACATCAATGTCTGAGACAGCCGGTCTTGGCGCAAACTGCCAGACAGAGTGGATTGACCAGTATGCCGGAAAAGCAGCTCCTTTAAACGTAACTAAGACGGGAAGTGCCGGAGAAAGCGAAATTGACGCTATTACATCGGCAACAATTACCTCTAAGGCTGTTACAAGAGGGGTTAACACAGTATATTATGCCTTTACTGAAGGACTTTTGGAAGGAGGCGCTGCATAATGAAACAGAATCCTGCTAAAATTTTGATGAACGGCCTTTTAACCGAAAACCCGACCTTCGTTCAGGTTATAGGTATGTGTCCTACTCTTGCCGTAACAACCGGCGCTATGAACGGTTTAGGTATGGGTTTGTCGGTTACTGCCGTACTTACCTGTTCAAACCTTTTCATATCTTTAATAAGAAAGTTTATTCCCGATGAAATAAGAATTCCTTCATTCATCGTTGTAATAGCTACCTTCGTTACAATAGTACAGCTTGTACTTAAAGCTTATCTTCCTTCTCTTGACGCAGCTTTAGGTCTTTACATACCTCTTATAGTTGTAAACTGCTTAATTCTTGCAAGAGCCGAAGCATACGCTTCAAAGAATGACCCTGTCTCCTCGGCTTTGGACGGTATAGGTATGGGTCTCGGCTTTACCGTTGCCTTAACGGCAATCGGTATCGTAAGAGAATTCCTCGGAACAGGCGCTGTTTTCGGAGTTACGGTTCTTCCCGAAGCTTTCCCCAAGACAATCGCTATGATTCTTCCTCCGGGAGCATTCTTTACACTTGCCGGTCTTATGATATTAGTAAACAAAGTTAAAGCCTCTAAGGCTAATGCATAAGGAGGGGATAATATGGGTTTAATAGCAATTTTGTTTACGGCAATTTTTATAAATAACTACGTAATGTCCCAGTTCCTCGGAATCTGCCCCTTTATGGGTGTTTCCAAAAAGGTGGAAACCGCTCTCGGTATGGGTATCGCCGTAACTTTCGTTATGGCGCTGGCCTCTGCGGCTGCGTGGCTTGCTTATAACTATATTCTTGTTCCTTTGGGACTTGACTATCTCTATAATATAGCTTTTATTCTTATAATTGCTTCGCTTGTTCAGTTTGTTGAGATGTTTATTAAAAAATCATCTCCTTCACTCTATCAGGCATTAGGTGTTTTCCTGCCCCTTATTACAACAAACTGCGCCGTTTTAGGTGTGGCTGTTTCAAATATGCAGGCAGGCTATAGCTTTATCGAATCAGTAGTAAACGGTGTCGGCGGAGCTTTGGGTTTCTTACTTGCCATTGTTCTCTTTGCGGGTATCAGAGAGAGAATCGCACGCAACAAGCTCCTTCCTTCAATCGAAGGTTTCCCCATCGCTTTAATTTCGGCAGGTCTTATGTCCATGGCCTTCCTGGGCTTCTCGGGTCTGTCATTATAATGGGAGGTGCAAAAAAATGGATATAAACAGTATTCTTTATCCCGTACTGAGTATAGGCGGTATGGGTGTTGTATTCGGTGCTTTCTTGGGCTTTGCCGCTATTAAGTTTAAGGTTGAAACAGACCCCAGAGTTCCCAAAGTAAGAGAATGTCTTCCCGGGGCAAACTGTGGCGGCTGCGGATATGCCGGCTGTGATGCGTTGGCTGACGCTATCGTTAAGGGAGATGTTCCTGTAAACGGCTGCCCTGTAGGCGGAGCTGCTGCAGCTGCAAAAATCGGTGCCGTTATGGGTGTTGAGGCAGGAAGTTCGGAGAAAATGGTTGCTTTCGTTAAGTGTAACGGAAACTGTGACGCAGCCAAGTCGAAATATGAATATTTCGGTATCGAAGACTGTGAAATGGAGGCTAACCTTGCCGGCGGAAACAAGTTTTGTTCCTATGGCTGTTTAGGCGACGGAAACTGTGTAAGAGCCTGTAATTTCGGCGCACTCAGCATCGTGAACGGTGTTGCCGTTGTTGACGAAGAAAAGTGCGTTGCCTGCGGAGCTTGTACAAAGGTCTGCCCCAAGCATCTTATCGAGCTTGTTCCTTATGCCTCAAAAGTCAGAGTTCAGTGTAACTCAAACGATATGCCTAAGGTATCTAAGGATAACTGTGCAAACGCTTGTATGGGCTGTCAGCTCTGTGCAAGAAACTGCCCCGAAAAGGCTGTTTCAGTTACTAAGTTCTTAGCAAAGGTAGACTACAGCAAGTGTACCGCCTGCGGAACCTGTACAGAAAAGTGTCCTACAAAGGCTATCAAATATATTAAGAAATAATTATTTTATAAAAGGGCATTGCCGACAGTGTTTCGGCAGTGCCTTTTAAATGTTAAAAATTATGAATCTGTTGAAATAGAAAATTTTCGGTAGTATAATATTTACAGTAAAAAATATTGCAGGAGGTTTTTATGGATACTGTTATTTTGATTTTAAAGGGAATGTTAATGGGGGTGGCTAACATAATCCCCGGGGTCAGCGGAGGAACTATAGCCGTTGGTTTACATATATTCGACCCCTTGATTGAGGCTGTAAACAATTTTTACAGAGGAAAGGAAAATTTTAAGAAGTATTTTCGCTTTATATGCGTTTTATATATAGGGCGTTTTGCAGGAATAGGGATTTTTTCAAAGCTGATTAAATACTGCCTTGAAAGCTATTCTTTTCCAACTTGTATGTTTTTTGTCGGGCTTGTTGTGGGAAGTATACCCTTAATTTACGGTAAGGCAAAGGAAAAAGAAATAAAGTCCAAATATTTTATTGCGGCGGCAATAGGCTTTTTGATTGTAATGGGAATGAGCCTTTTGAAAGAGCCCGAAACAGCGGCAGCCGCCAATACGGTTTCAATAGGTTTCTTTTTCAAGATGCTTATTTGCACGGTTATTTCAAGCGCAGTTATGGTTATCCCCGGTATAAGCGGCTCCTTTGTTATGGTGCTTTTGGGAACATACACAACGGTAATTACCACTATAAGCGACCTTATAGACGCTGCGGGAGCTTTTTTTGTAAATATAGGCAGTATAGGCTTTGTTTCGGCAGCAGGGGAGTTTCTTTCCTGTTCCGCCCTTTATATTATAATTGCCGTTTGTATAGGGGCTGTTATCGGAATTTTGTCTGTCGCCAAATTAATTGAAATTTTGTTTAAAAAAGCCTATTCATATACATACTTTGCAATTTTGGGGCTTGTTTTGGGTTCGGTGATTTCTCTTTTAACCGATACCCTTACTTATCAGAGTTATCCCGAAGGAATGGGCATTTTGCCTGTTGTCTGGGGAGTTGTTACTCTTGCTGCCGGGGTTGTGATTTCATTGTTTTTGGGCGGTGAAAAATAAAACGGCTGAATATAAGGCTCAATCGAAAAGGCTCCACTTTTAAGGGGAGCTGTCTGAACATTATGGTATTTAAGTTAATTTCTTTCGAAAATCAGTTTAAATACTTTATGCGTAAAGGGAGCGGCTGCATACATATTCCACAAAAGAGCCATAGGAAAGTTTTTAAGTACGGTTCCCACCCATATAGCAGGGAGCTGGGCAGGGCTGTTTCCGGCAAGAATGACGTTAAACAATATTGATGCCACCATACTCATAGTGGGGCACATTATGCCTACAGTACAGGCTTGTCTTAACAATTGGCAGATACAGGGGTTGTCTTTTTCGGGGCTTACGTGTTTTGAGGCAAGGTAAGCTCCTATTTTGTTTTCCCAAAGATTTGAAAATATAAATACGAAAAGACCCATATATGATGCCTCAACGGCAGCATCTAAAAATATGTGGTTTGTCATATTGCTTAAGCCTCCGGCAAGGGTGGTAAGCCCCTGTTTTATTGCTACGTTGTAAACCTCCATACCGTATGCCATAGCATAGGACATAATAAGACCGAATATAACTCCTTGAAATTTTGTCTTGGGCATTTTAAATTTCCTCCTAATAAAAAAATAAGCATATAG
>JAJQBF010000107.1:0-1404 GCA_021203425.1 Clostridiales bacterium
AAGTAAACGATTATAATTTCAGAGATATTTTCATTTAAATTATTAGAAGCCTGTCGATTATTCGGCAGGTTTCTTTATCAGTTTAACTTATTTAGTTTCATAAACAGCGGTTTTTGTATCCGCTTCCCAATCAACGTTCACGCCGAGTGCATTGCCCAAGGCTCTGAAAGGTATATACATTCTGCCGTCTGTTATTTCGGCTTTTACACCGTTATCCATTGTTACGGCTTTGCCGTCAACAATCATTGTATTGCTGCCTGCCATAAATTCGATAACCTTTCCGCTTACTGTTATCGAAGCGGTTTTTGTTGCACAGTTCCAGTCTATTGACTTATTTGTATCAGCATTTTCGACGCTTCCGCCGAGCACTGCAACTGTAACAAATCTGAGCGGAACAAGTGTTGAATTGCTTTCCGGCTGTATATATGCCGCTGCATCCATATCGTACTTGTTTTCGCCTACAACAACAGTTCCTTCATCTATTGTTACCCTTACATAATGTATAGTCACTTCATTTTCGGTTTCCGTTATTTCCTCGGAATCCTCGGTGGTTGTTTCCGTTGTGGCTTCTGTTGTTATGGTTGTTGTGGTGGTGGTTCTGCTTGATGAACCGCCGCCGCCACCGCCGCCTGAACTCTTTGTATAAACAACTACGGATACTTCACATTCAACTGTATTGTAGTTTGTGCTGTCACTCGGTGTGAATATTACCTTTTTGGTAAATGTTCCCGTTGTTGACATTACGGTTGTTCCGTCTGCCCAAGCAAATGTGCCTGAGATTTCATTTCCGTCCGCATCTGTAACCTTGCCGCCTGTCAATGTTGAAGCTGAAAGGCTGCTGCCTCTTGTTATGCTTGATGCTGTCGGAGCTGTAACAACAGTGATATCGGCTTTTGCAACCGTAACACTAACTTCAATATCTGTTACTGTGTTGTAATTTTCGGTATCATCGGGCGTATAAACCGCCTTGAATACATTTGTGCCTGCACTGCCAATGCTCAATGTGCTGTCCGCCCATGCAAAGCCGCTTGGAAGTTCAACATCGGCAAGTGTATCGCCGTAAGTTGCTGTCAATCCCGTAGGCACTGTGTATGTTGGGTTTGCTTTGCCATATTCTGCACCGCACACATCACATTCTGCTTTTTCGCCGTTTTCAGCAGATCCGCCGCTGTGATTTTCTCTGCTGCCGGGCTGTTCTTCCCCACATACTGAACATTCATACCAATGCTCTGTATCATTGTGGCTAAGCACTGAATAATCATGACCCAAAGCCGGAATTATTTCTGTATAAGTGTCGCCGCATACCGTACAAGTATATGTCATAACACCGTCTTCTGTATAGGTTGCTTCAGCTGTTACAGTACCCTCGTCATAGCTGTGGCCTGTTGCCGGAATTATTTCCTG
>JAJQBF010000107.1:1418-2049 GCA_021203425.1 Clostridiales bacterium
CACCGCACTCTGAACAGTGGCTGCCCTCTATAAGTCCGTTTTCGGTACAGGTGGCTTCAACTGCTTCGTCGATTTCCTCTGTGTGTCCTTTTGCCTCAATACTTTCTGTGTATGTATCACCGCAAGCTGTACAGGTGTAAGTCATAACACCTTCGGCTGTACAAGTAGGTTCTGTTGTAACCGAACCTTCGTCATAGCTGTGACCTGTTGCCGGAATTTCTTCCTGTTTTGTTATAACAGTTCCGCAAACGGAGCAGTGACTTCCTTCTGTCAAGCCTGTTTCCGTACAGGTAGGCTCAACTCTTGAATCTATTACCTCTGTGTGTCCCGTAGCCGGAATGGCTTCTGTTACCGTATCACCGCAAACCGTACAGGTATAAGTCATTTCACCGTCCTCAGTACAGGTTGCTTCTATGGTAACAATACAGCTGTCATAGCTGTGACCCGTTGACGGAATAGCTTCTGTCTTAGTAGATCCGCAAACCGTACAAGTGTAAATTATTTCGCCGTCCTCGGTGCAAGTTGCTTCCTTGGTAACAACACCGCTGTCATAACTGTGGTCTGTTGTCGGGATAACTTGACCTGTTGATATTGTTTCACCGCATACCGTACAAACTTCATCACCTGTGTA
>JAJQBF010000107.1:2059-6804 GCA_021203425.1 Clostridiales bacterium
CCTGTTGATATTGTTTCACCGCATACCGTACAAACTTCATCACCTGTGTAACCTTCTTCAATACAAGTTGCTTTTTTTGCATTTTGTATTTCTGTTGTGTGTCCTGTTGCCGGAATTACTTCCTGTGCTGTTATAACCTCGCCGCATACAGAACAGTGACTGCCTTCTGTAAGTCCTGTTGATGTACAAGTAGGCTCAACTCTTGAATCAATTTCTTCTGTATGTCCTGTTGCCGGAATTACTTCCGTATAAGAATCACCGCAGGCTGTACAGGTATATGTAATTACCCTGTCAGTTGTGCAGCTTGCTTCTGTAGTAACAACACCGTTGTCATAGCTGTGACCTGTTGCAGGAATTACTTCCTGTGCTGTTATAACCTCGCCGCATACAGAACAGTGACTGCCTTCTGTAAGTCCTGTTGATGTACAAGTAGGCTCAACTCTTGAATCAATTTCTTCTGTATGTCCTGTTGCCGGAATTACTTCCGTATAAGAATCACCGCAGGCTGTACAGGTATATGTAATTACCCTGTCAGTTGTGCAGCTTGCTTCTGTAGTAACAACACCCTCGTCATAGCTGTGAATGTGCTGTTCAGACGCCGCCGTTATAACAACATCGCCGGTTACACTGCTTATTGACAATGCACCTGTTGAGCTGTCATAGGTATAATCTGTGCCTGCTGTAATCTCCGTTCCGCCAACTGTTACGTTAATGCTGTCAGGCAGATTATAGTTTTCAGCCGCCGACAACACAGTGCTGTAGCTTTCACCGCTGTCAACTGCCGCTGCTGTATTACTGCTTGTTATGTTTGTAAGGTTATATGTTATTGCATAGGTGCGCTTCGTGCCACTGTTTATCGTCACGCTTGCCGCTGTGCTTGCAAATGCGCTGTCCGTTGCCTTATAGCGCACATAGTATGTACCCGGTGCAAGGTTATCAACGGTTGTGCCGGTGCAGGCTGTCTAATTGCTGCCGTCCGTGCTGTATTCCATAGCCGTTGTCACACCCGTTATTTGTCCGTCATTCTCGCCTTGCCACTGCTCATCAACTGCCGTAACACTCGGTGCACTCGGACGGTCTGCGAGTGTATTTGCAGTTGCCGCACTTGCGCTTGCCATTGTATCAGTCGCTTTGCGAACGTACAGTATGCCGCTCGGAGTAACAGTAAGCGTACTGCTCCAATTGCTGCCGTCTGCGCTGAGTTCATAGCTTTCATAGCTGTTAGCCACTGCTGCGGTTTCGGCAGAGTAATCGATTGTGTAACCCTCACCCGCCGCCGGAGCAACATAGGTTCTGCTGTATTGAGCGGTGTAGTTGGTGTCAGCGGTTATCGCGCCCACCTCAGGCGACCAGCCGCTGAATGTATAGATATATAAGCCGTTAGATGCCATTGTCGGTGTCGCACCGCTATAGCTTGGCGTAGTGCCTTCTTCTACATCGGTGCCCGTCTTCAGAAGTGTGCCGTCCTCATCAAACCACTTAACTGTGTATTTATTCGGCACCACATATGCATACACAGATGTATCCGTGCTAAATGTTGTGGTTGTCTTATCAATTTGACCTGTCAAATCTTGGTACATATAGAATGTATACTCCGCATCGTCGGGATAACCGGAGATAATCTGTCCAACATTCGTGTACCTGTATGCAAATGGAGTATCTGCCACTGTGCCGCCCGATACTTTATAAAACGCAGCATGAACAACCTCTTTGGCTGTATCACTTGTGAGTACCGGATATGTGTCGGTTGTGCTGCCTGTTATGTTCTGTCCCCAAACATAGTCCGTATTTGCATTTTGCAGGCTCCACGCCGCTTCGCCTGCTGCAAATTCATCGGCAGTTTGTGACGTTATGCCAAGCTCTGCACCGTTTTCATTTTCTCCGCAGCCTGCATCCGCACTTGTATCCAAATAATATACATTTGTAATACCGCCGAGGTCGGTTCTTATGCGTCCGACCACTGCTCCGGTGTAACAAGTCACAGTTGAGGTGCTGCTTGCGTTTGACACCTCGCCGATATTTACGCAGTTGGTGATATACGCCGTTTTATTATTGATATAGCCAACGATACCGCCCGTATTTATGCCTGCGTTTTGCTGTGCCGTAGCACCTGTTGTATCAACCTCACCGTTGTTTATACAGTTAGTTATCGTTGCGGAGTTCATATAGCCGACCAAGCCGCCTGTGCAGCCAAGAACACCGCTTGCGGTAACATTGCCGTTATTTATACAAAGCTCCATTGTTGAACCGGCTGTGCCGTCCATACCTTCAACGGTTGCTGCAACACCACCGAATGTGCCTTTTGTTGTGGTTGTTCCCGTTACACTTACATTTGAAGTCAAATTTGAGAGCGTTCCGTTTCGTATTGTGCCGACAATGCCGCCTGCGAAAATTGTTGTTCCGCTTACGTTTATTGCACCCGAAACGGTCAGATTTTTAATTGTTCCACCTGTAACATAACCGAAAAGTCCTATATATTCCGCTTCGATTGTGATTTTCATGTTTTCTATTGTAAATCCGTCGCTGTCAAATGTGCCTGTGTAGGGCTCAGCCTTTGTACCGATAGGTGTCCACTCATACCCACTCGGAATTGTGATGCCGTTCATCAATACTGCGCTTGCGTTTGTGTTCGCCGCCGTTATGTCCTCCTGCGTTGTGTCGCCGTTTACCAGCGAAGCAAACCAAAAAAGCTGTCCTGCATTTGAGATTTCATATGTACTGCCGTTCAACGTTGCAGGCTGATAACCACCGCAGACGGTACAGAAACCGTTTGTGTCATAGCTATTATGACCCGTTGCTTCTATTTCTTCACCGCATACAGAGCAAATCGCTGAATAAGTGCATCCAGACTGTGTGTTACTTCCTGAATGGTCGCAGGTTGTATTTGGGTCGATTGTGGTAATTTCCAAATAGCTGTTTTTATTATATGAAAAATTATTCTTTGTAAAGTCATCTGTTGCACTTGTTCTCCACCAATAATCCACGCTTGGCAAGATAAAGCTTTGTCCGCTGCCCATATAGAAGGCTCCGTATCTTTCACTTCCGCTTACGATTAGAGTACCGCTTTCGAACGTATATGAACCGCTATTTGAATTTAACGTATAATTAAATGTTCCCTCACAAGCAACATAACTGTTTGTGATTTTTATTTCACTGGAATAAGCAAATATAGACATAACATTCCCGGCGGAAAAATCATCGGCACGTTTTAACAGCAAAGCACTGTTCTGAACCGTTAAATTTGCATATATTAAGCAAATCAAATTAATATAAGAACTTCCTGTTAATGACACCGTAACAGATGAATTTTCAAGTGTACAGCTCTGTGCATTTACCAAATGAACCTCGTCATAATAATTACTCACTGTTGCTGACAGTTCAACATTCAATACAGAATTTTGAACCGAAAGGTTACCTCCGCCAGTACTATAAAAAGCACTTCTCAGGTTAATAGCAGCAACTTGAAAACTTTCGCTGGACACAACCTGTAAATTCAGCTTCCCGCCGGAAATCGTCAAGTCTCCATTCTCTGTTTTTATGGCATAGAGTGCGGTTGAATTTATTGTGTTTACGCCCTCAGCCTCAATGTCAAAAGCACCATCGGCATAAATAACGGAATTATTATCGCCGCCGCCCTCATAGCAGAAATAGCTTAATGTCAGAACTCCGTTATTGTAGTAGGCATAACCTGTTCCGCTTGGCGTTCCTGTCGCTTTGGTTGTTCCATTCGTTGTATATTCTCCGCTTGAAAGTGTAACGTAACCAACCTGAACACTTTCTGCTGCTGCAAAAGCTGCAATACAATTTAAGCAGATTACACATACTGCACTTATTATCATTATAATGAGTAAACTTAAAAATCCTTTAAATCGTTTCATTTTCTTTCCCCTCCTTCTTATTATTGGATTTTTTGGGGTTCATACAAACCCCAATCAAGGTCTTGGGAGCAGCCCGACTGTAAAACCGACAGACGGCACATTCCACACAGGGGCTTGAACCGCAGCTTTCCGCAAACTCACAGGCTCTCTCTGCTGAAACCAAAATCAAATGTCCGTTTGAAGTGAATTTATCAAAATTGTACCACTCGCTGTAATCCTCCAGATAACGCCCGGAAAAGTCATCACGATATACCGGAACAATCAATTCAAATCCGTCAACAACATACTTTCTGCTTTCTTCCATATCTATCAACCCTCCTTTGCTTGATATTTGTGAGCTTTTCGCTTTCGCTGTTAAATATCCTGTAATAATTTAGGTACTTTCAGCGATTCCACATATTCATCGTACCGTGAAACAAACAGCCTCTTCTCGTTCATACACACGCCAATCCATGTTTTAGGTGCGGCACGTTTGTAAAATCGGCATTCTGCACACTCGACACACCGTCCCGGCTCTGTCTTTTCCGCATCTGTACAAGGTTCTTTCGTTGAAGTTAATATCAGATGACCTGTGGGAGTGAATTTATCAAGCGTATCCCATTCTTTGTAGTCCTCCTAGATTCGTCCCGAGAAATCATCACGATACAACGGTACATTGAGTTCTATTCCGCCAACTGTATATTTTCTGCTTTGCTCCATACTAAACTGCCCTCCTTTTCTTAAGCTGTGTATTCTTTGCTTTTGATGTTAATAGGTTACCATAAATTTTCAGGTTTGTCATCCGTAATTTCGAGGCTAAAAATACGTATAAAAAATTACCAAAAAAATAAGCAAAAATCATATTTGAAAGCTGCTTGAAAGTCCTGA
>JAJQBF010000201.1 GCA_021203425.1 Clostridiales bacterium
ATTATAATTATATTGCAGCAAAAAATTAAAAGTAAATATACTTACTGCCTGAGATGTTCGCTAGCCTTTTTTTATTGAACCTACAGAGCACAAACGGGATTCCTATATCCTTCCGCCTATGCCGGGCCCCAAGCTGATTCCCTTTGGGCAGGGGATGGCAGAAGCGGATATGCGGAAACCCACCTATCATAATTGATAGGTGTCAATAGAAGGTAACGGCATCTTGGGTTTTTTATTGTTTTAATTTAAACATTGCCTTATATATTAGGTATCAGTTCAGCCGTAAAACGGCGCCGACTGCTAGGGAAGTTACTTTGCGAGTTTATTTGGGCTGGTCTATAACAATTTTATAAGCATAATTTTTTATTTTTTCAATAAATTGTTGACAAGTTCCGGAGTCTTTGATATACTTTAAAAAGCAAAAATAAAATTATATATATCCGCAGTGACAAAGAAGAGTAGAAAGAAAAATTTTTAAAAGCGAGCCCGGGGCGGTGAAAAGTCGGGCAAAAATTTCCTTTCGAAGGGCGCTTTTGAGCGGAGTTTTAAAAAAGTTGGGTCTTTGCCAAATAGGGTGGAACCGCGGAAAATTTTTTCGTCCCTATGTGTTTGCAGAGGCTTTTTAAGTTTTTAAATTATTCGGAGGTTAGAAAAATGGCAAAATCTATGGATAAGGTTGTGGCACTCGCTAAGGCAAGAGGCTTTGCTTACGCCGGTTCTGAAATTTACGGCGGACTTGCAAACACTTGGGACTACGGTCCTTTAGGGGTAGAGCTTAAAAACAATGTTAAAAAGGCTTGGTGGAAAAAATTCGTACAGGAAAGCCGTTATAACACAGGGGTTGACTGTGCTATTCTTATGAATCCCCAGGTTTGGGTTGCATCAGGTCACGTAGGCGGCTTTAACGACCCCCTTATGGACTGTAAGGAATGTCACGAAAGATTCAGAGCCGACAACATTATCGAAGACTATATAAAAGAAAACAATCTTGACATTGCCTGTGACGGCTGGTCAAACGAAAAGCTTAAGAGCTTTATAGATGAAAACAATATTCCCTGCCCCAGCTGCGGCGCACATAATTTTACCGATATACGTCAGTTTAATCTTATGTTTAAAACCCATGCCGGTGTTACGGAGGACGCAAAAAATGTTGTTTATCTCCGCCCTGAAACAGCACAGGGTATATTCGTAAACTTTAAAAATGTTCAGAGAACAACAAGAAAGAAGGTTCCTTTCGGAATAGGTCAGATAGGAAAGTCTTTCAGAAATGAAATAACACCCGGAAACTTTACTTTCAGAACAAGAGAGTTTGAACAGATGGAGCTTGAATTCTTCTGTAAACCCGGTACTGAGCTTGAATGGCACAAATATTGGAAGGACTTCTGCCACGACTGGCTTATTTCTCTTGATATTAAAGAAGAAAACATATCTATGAGAGATCACTCACAGGAAGAGCTTGCTCATTATTCAAACGCAACAACGGATATTGAATATGAATTCCCCTTCGGCAGAGGCGAGCTTTGGGGCATAGCTTCAAGAACAGATTTTGACTTAAAGGCTCACCAGACAACCTCCGGCGAATCTATGGATTATTTCGATCCTTCAACAAACGAGAAATATATTCCCTATGTTATAGAACCTTCACTGGGCGCCGACAGAGTTACGCTTGCTTTCCTTTGCGAAGCCTATGACGAAGAAACTCTTGAAAACGGAGATGTGAGAACAGTTCTTCACTTCCACCCGGCTCTTGCGCCTTATAAGGCTGCCGTTCTTCCTCTTTCAAAGAAACTGGCTGAAGAGGCAGGAGCTGTTTATGATGAGCTTTCTAAATATTTCGCTGTAGACTATGACGATGCCTCATCTATAGGAAAGAGATACCGCAGACAGGACGAAATAGGAACTCCTTTCTGTATAACATATGATTTCGACTCTAAAGAAGACGGCTGTGTAACAGTAAGAAACAGAGATACGATGGAACAGGAAAGAATTAAAATAAGCGATTTGAAGGCTTATCTTGAAGAAAAAACCGCCTTTTAAAAAATAAAACATCTTCATTAATGTATTTAATATTGTCGGGCAGCTGCGCACATACTTTAACAGAGTATGTGTGCGGCTTTTATAATACTGCAGTATCACCACAACGGATATGAGGGTTTACTATGAAAACATCTGATTTTTATTATGATTTGCCCAAAGAGCTTATAGCCCAAACCCCCTTAGTCGACAGGTCTTCTTCACGGCTTTTGGTTTTGGGAAAAAACAGCGGCAAAACAGAACACAAAACATTTAAAGACATAAAAAATTATCTTAAAGCAGGAGACTGCCTTGTTGTAAACGAAACAAAGGTTATTCCGGCAAGACTTATAGGAGAAAGAAAAAACACGGGCGCAAGAGTCGAAATTCTTCTTTTAAAGAGGATTGATGCCGAAAGGTGGGAAACTCTTGTTTACCCCGGAAAAAAAGCAAAACCCGGGAATGTAATTTCCTTCGGAGGCGGTCTTTTGGAGGCTGAAATCGAAGAAGTTGTAAACGACGGAAACAGAATTGTAAAATTTAACTATGAAGGTATTTTCGAAGAGCTTTTAGACAAGCTGGGTCAGATGCCTCTGCCGCCTTATATAACGGAAAAATTAGAGGATAAAACCCGCTATCAAACAGTATATGCCAAAAACAGCGGCTCGGCGGCGGCGCCTACGGCAGGTCTTCACTTTACCCCCGAACTTCTTTCCGAATTAGAAGAAAAAGGCGTAAAAATAGCCCGCCTTACTCTCCACGTAGGCTTAGGTACTTTCCGCCCCGTTAAGGTTGAAGATGTGAATAATCACAAAATGCATTCCGAATTTTACAGCCTTATACAGGATCAGGCGGATATTATAAATGAAACAAGAAAAAACGGCGGCAGAATTATTGCCGTAGGAACAACGACCACAAGGACGCTGGAGTCAATAGCCGACGAAACCGGATATTTGACGAAAAAAAGCGGCTGGACGGATATTTTTATTTATCCCGGTTATAAATTTAAACTTGTGGATAACCTTATTACAAATTTTCACCTTCCCGAATCAACTCTTATTATGCTTGTCAGCGCACTTGCCGGTAAGGAAAATATAATGAAAGCCTATAAAGAGGCAGTTGAAATGAAATACCGTTTTTTCTCTTTCGGAGATGCAATGTTTATTACAACGGAAATATAACTTTAAATATTAAGACAAAGGCGGAAGGGTTTTCCTTTCCGCCCGTTTATTATTCATCGATTATCAGTTATCGGTATTGGTATTAGAATTAGAATTAGAATTAGTTATTGTTTTTGCTATAATTTCAGCCAAAGGCCAACGGGCATTATATGCCTCTTCTACAGTGTTTGTCTGTGCCCCAAGCTCCACAAGGGAAGACAGAGGTTTCATATGAAGGGAATATCTGTAAGCATTTATGTAAATTTTTCTTGCAAAGCCGGGGTAAAGTAAATCTGAATTCTGTTTTATTTTATAACTGAAGGCTAAATTTGTTTTTAGATAAGGGTTTTCAAGCCCTTCTGTTTCTTCCAAAACACCGCCGTTCCATATTCTGCATATACCGTTAAAAAACATAATTTGAGCCGTATTTTTCCCGTTTAAATTTGTTACAAGCCTTGTCCCTTCATTTACACCGTCTCTGTGAAGGTCTATTACAACCTCTATTGTTTTATTATTTTCAAGATATTCACGAATAACAGACTCCATCCTTTCATAAGCCCCCAAAATAGAAACCGTCCCGTTTACATAGTCAAACCTGTCTTTAACGTGAAGACAGCCTATTCCGTAATTATTTTCCAATATTTCGCAAAGTTTCTCCCCTACCCCTACAATTGTGTCCTCTTCAGCGCCCTCTCTGCTGTCGGCAAAGGCTTCGTGAGAATGAGTATGAAAAACCAAAACCTTCGGTTTATCCTTTTGAGGCTTAATTTTAAGATTTTCTTTTTCAAAGACCTCTGTGTTAAAAAGGGTCGGGTCAAGCCCTGTTTTTCCGTCTACAATATAATATTTTTCTTTAAGGGAAACCAAATCCGTAATACTTTCGGTGCTTTCTTCTTCCTCAAAAAACATAAGTGTAGGATTAAATATCAAATTGGGGTTTTCCACAAAAACACCGCCCCTTAAATCCCCTCGAAACATTTTGAAAAGCAAAACCGCAAAAACCCCTAACAATAATATAAGGAGAAATTTCTTTTTGTCAAAACTTCTCCTTACATTTCTTTTTACATATCTTCTTTTTCTTCTCAAAAAACCATCTCCCGCCGCCTGTAATTACTGCCCATATGTTATTATATGCGCTGTATATTATTTAAATGACGGTCAGTTGAACATAAGATTCATATAAAAATCATAATTTTTTTCGTAGAAATAAGCCATTCCTATAGGTCTGCCCAAACCCGGTTCTCTGCCGATTCCCTCTTTAAAACCCGTTTCCTTTAAAATACGGCTTGCTAAAATTTCTTTTTTATCCCCCATAATTTCATCAAACAAAATTTTTCCGTTTTCAACAGAGTAAAAACAGTAGGAAATAAGACCGCTTTCGTCATAAAGCCCCTGACAGTTTCCTCCGAATTTTCCGAACATATTAAGCTGCCTTTCAAAATACTCTTCATTTCTGATAATGTATTTTTTTCGAAAAGGCTTTTTTTCATAAACCTTAATAAGGTCGGAGGGGCGGCAGTTACCTGTGCAAAAACCGCTGCTGTCGATATCTTCGGCTGTAAACCTTCTTTCCGAAACAAAAGAGGATTCTCTGTAGCCCAGTCTTCGGTAAAATTCAAAAAGAGACTTGTTTCCGGGTATAAGAACAGAGGCAGCTCTGCCTTTCCGGCTGTCGTTTTCCCGGGAATAATTTATGATATTTCCGCAGATTCCCTTTCCCCGAAACTCGGGAAAGGTCCCCACTGCATAAAGGTAGGTTACGTCGCCTATGCCCTTTATTTTATAGGGCAGTTCCATAGCCGAACCTCTTAAAACACCATCTTTAACATCTATAAGGGTATTTTCCGGCTTATATATATTTTCGAAAATCCAGCTGCAAAAACTCTCCTCACCGGGAAAACAGACATTAAAAAGCCTTTTTAATTCCTCTGTATCACTTTTTTCAGCATATTTTATCACAATAATATCCCTCGTAAGCCTCTCCCAAAAATTCAGGCGCATAAGACATTTTGGCCTGCCTTAAGCCCTCAAGCCCCATATCCTCTTCACGGTTTATATATTTATAGCCTTTTAAATTTCTCTTTGCAAATTCGTTGTTTATAATTTGATAGGCTCCGTTCATATTCGGAAGGGCTTTTTCAATGTTTACGACAAAAACCTCGCTGTTAAACTCCGTTCCCAAAGTCATAGCAATAACCTTGCCTTCAAGCCTTATAAGACCCCCTTTTACACCAAGCTCACGTCTTGCCTCCAAAAGGGCTTTAACAGCCGCCGTTTCTCCTTCAAACTCTTTAGGGTTGTGAAGTGAAACCCACTTAAGCTGAAAGGCATAAAATTCTTCTGCGTTAAAATCGTCTAAGTCTTCATAGTTCCAGCGACCTTCGTTGTCCTTCATAAATCTGTTAAGATGGTTTTTCTTACCATGGAGCTTTTTGCCCTTAAGCTCAATAAGCTTTTCCGAAAGATAAATATAATCGGCAAAATCTCTTGAAAGAACCAAATTAATATTGTCTTTGAAAACCATCTCGGCAATTTCCTTCTGCCATCTGCTTACGAAACAGAAATAAAGCTTTCCGTCTGTTCTTTTTCCTTCATCAATCAAAACCTTTAGGGTTTCACAAAAGCCACTCCTGTCTCCGAAGGGCATAAGATAAAAATCGGCGCCTTTTTCGGGAGAAGTCATCTTTATATATAAATAGCCGTTATAAAGGGCATACATACTTTTATATTCATATGCCCACATATATAAATCGGCAAAATTATGCTCTCCTATAAAGCCGCTTTCCTTTTTTAAATATTTATCAAGCAAATCTCTGTCACCAAGTTCAACATTTTTAAAATTAAGCCTTGACGGCATAAATATAACCTCTTTTCTGTTTTCATAACTTTTAATTATTTCCTCAGCCAATTATAGTTAAATAATCTACCCTTGTCAAGGCAGAAAACAACTTTTTTACAGCATCAGAACACAAAGAGAGCCGCCATCAGGCATAAATGTAAAACAGCAGCTCTCAAAAGTCATTCACAAACCGGAACAACAAATATTCATTTATAATATGAGATGTTTCCTCTATAGTTTATCTCTGGGGTTCAAGAAGACCGTAGGTTCCGTCGTCTCTCTTATATACAAGACAGGTTTCCTCTGTTGAGGAATTTATGAACATATAGAAATTATGTCCCGAAAGTCCCATTTCCATAACAGCCTCTTCCGGATCCATCGGCTTGATAGTAAAGGACTTAACCTTTGAAATTTTAGCTGTTTCATCAACAACAGCCTCTTCAGCGTTAACAAGCCCGAATTCTTCTGCAAAATTTCCACCTTTTTTAACTCTGTCTTTAAGTCTTCCCTTATATCTCTTAAGCTGTCTTTCAAGCTTGTCAACAACAAGGTCTACCGCAGCCGACATATCGGGGTCTGATACTTCTGCTCTTAAAATTCTCTTGTAAAGAGGAATTGTAACTTCAATTTTGTTTACACCCTTTGTGTTTGAAGCGGCAACATTGACTGTTGTGTCTGCAGGAAGAAGTTTTTCAAGCTTACCGATTTTTGCCTCGGTTTTTTCTTTAATAGAATCCCAAATAGTTATATTTTTTCCGATAAATTTAAAACGCATAATATCAACTCCTCAC
>JAJQBF010000248.1 GCA_021203425.1 Clostridiales bacterium
TTTATCTACAGAAAGGAGAACAAAATGAAGAAACGATTACTTAGTTTATTAATGGCTGTAGTAATGTTATTTTCTCTATTGACAGTAAATGTCTTTGCCGAAGAAGACAATACAACGGATGAAACAGAAACTGTCATTTATGAAGATGGAGAAGATCACGTTGAATTCTGCCCTGAAGTGACTGTATATGAAGCTGAGTCAGATTATCAAGTTCTGCATATTGATGTTGATGAATCTAATATTGCTGAAATATATTATACGGCTGTATCAGATTGTTCATTAACATTAAACGTTATTGATGATGATTCAGACAGTATAGTCAATACTGTTACGTCAAGTGCAGCTGCCGGAGAAAGCGTAATCATTTCGGTTAATATAGGGTCGGTGCCCGAATATTATTATATAGACGCTTTCTTGGAAACCGGGGGAACTGCCCTCAGCGAAACTCTTACATATTCTGATAAAACTCGTGAATATCAGGAATTTTTGAGTATGGAAATTAATGATGAGGATTTCAGTGATAATGTAATTATTGATTTCGGTGCAGGCAGCGACGGACTTGAAAATTTCATTGCGGTAAGTGAAGATGTAAAAGTTGTTTATGTAGATTCCATGGACGATGTAGAAATTGAAAATGACTATGTTGATGAAGATGATATTGCTTTATTTTCCGTAGCTGATGAAAAAACAACTTATACATTTACGGATGTTGAGGACGAAGAAGTTTTAAAAAGCATTGAAGAAGGCGACAAGGTGTTAATTGTTCCTATGGACGATGCCTTACAGTTAAGGGCTCTTGTTGCTGCAGAAACAGATGTTGTTACCTTATTTGACGGCGAAGAGGTTGTGTCTGTTACGGCTTCCGATGATGAAGAAGATGCAGATGCGGAATATTTCGATTATGCAAGAATCCATCTTGAAGAAGAAATAGAGAACCCCGACATTGATTTTTCCGAAATGGACGAGGAACTGGAGCTTGTTGAGGAAAATGACGATTATGCCACAATTGTGTGGTCTGATGAAGTTGATTCCCTTGATACTGATGAAGATGATGCTGATGAAGATGAAGAAGCTGAATTATTCGGTACTATAGGGGGTGACCCTGTAAGCTATGATAAAACGGCAACTAAAACAGTTGAAACAGAAAAAAGCAAGGTTACCATAAAGGATCAGCTTTCTGCTAAATTGACTGTTACTATTACATATGATTGGTTGGTCACCTTAAGAAGTGCCGGTATATCGGCAAAAATGAGTGCCACAAACAATTTAACAATTACTGCTTCGGGTTCTGCTTCCGTGTCTAAAAATTGGACATTGGGTTATGTAACTGTTTATGGGGCATCTTTTCCGATTAAGTTATATGCTGAAGTCGGCATAAGTGCTAAACTTGATGCTTCGGCAACACAAACAGCCACTGCAGAGGTTGGTGCTACATGGACTAAATCCGGAAAAGTTACTCCTTATGTATCAAAAAGTGCCAGTTCAACATATAAGTTTTTAGTAGAAGGTACATTAACTTGTAAAATAGGCGTAGGGACAGATAAGACATTTTCTCCAGATTTTAAACTCTTTTCGATTAAAGCCGAAGCGGGGGTTCAAGCCGGAGTGCAGCTAACCGGAACTGTCTCAAAGAGTACTTCAAGTGAAAAAACACATGAATGTGATTTCTGTATGGCAGGAAATGCAAAAGTATATTATAAAGGAAATATTCTTCTAAAAATAAACAGTTCTACGAAACTTGATAAAGATTTTTCAGGTACAAGCAGTGCATTTGCAACCTTCCATATATCAAAAAGAGACGGCACTTGGTACTATGGAAAAGGTGCTTGTGATTATTACAGCTACAAAGTAACATTTAAAGTCACAAATTCAAGCGGCAAGGCTTTATCGGGAGTTGCCATATATAAAGGTTCAACAAATTCAACAAAACTGGGAACAACAGGCTCAAAAGGTACATACAGCAAGAAAATTCTCAGAGGAACCTATACATTTAAGGCTAAAAAGTCGGGCTACACCACGTTATCAAAGAAATATACTGTTTCAAATACCGGTACTGTTACATTCAAGATGTCAAAAAATTCGGGAGCAAATGAAACATACTATACTATAGATAACTTGTTGGAACTTACGGACAGCGAATATGAGGAATTAACAGCGGATCAGGATAATCTTCACGATATTATATTTATGATAGAAGATGAAGATGACCTTGTTAAATTATCTAACTTTGTTAATACAAGCGGAAAAGATACAACAGGTCTTAGGTTTGTATTAAACAGTTCTTCGGGTACCATGGATTTAAGTTCATCGGATTTCAGCCCCATAGGAACAGAATCCAATCCCTTTAAAGGAGAGTTAGACGGAAACAGTTTTGTTATAACAGGTTTGAATATTAACAACAGTTCAAACGGTTCAGGCTTGTTCGGAAATGTAAGCGGTGCATATATTTACAATTTGGGAATTGAAAATGCTGTTGTAAACGGAGCAGCCAATACAGGTATTTTGGTTGGATATGCCGATGAAGAGACAATTATTAAAAACTGCTATGCAACCGGAACAGTTTCGGGAAGTTCAAATGTGGGCGGTTTAGCCGGTGTATCAAAGAAATCTGAAATTACAAACTGCTATACAACAGCAGATATTTCAGGAAGCAGCAGTGTGGGCGGCATTGTCGGTTCTATGGAACATACAGCAAGCCTCGGTTGTTTAAGCAACAGCTATTCAACGGGAGATATACAGTCAAGCGGCACTGTCGGCGGTGTTGTGGGCAGCATGACATATTCAGGCGCTGTTTCAGAAGATGACACCTCAGATGATACAACGGAAGATGACACCGAAGAAAGCGATTCCGAAGAAGATTTGGTATTTACGGGAATACAGTATAGTTATTACCTTGATACAACGGCATCGGAAGCTGTCGGCAGCAGTGATTCTTCAAATGTAATAATTGCTTATTCCGTAAACGAAGATCAGGCAGCAGGCATAGATACTGAGGAATATATAAGTGATGATACCGATAGCTTTGCTTTTGCTTATACATTAAAGGATGCATTAAATGCTTGATGTATTTCATTCGGTAATATCTCTGATGAAGAATTAACGGAAACAGATGAAGATGATGATACAGAAACAACTGTTGTGACGGGAAATGCTTATAAAGAATGGTATGACGATGTAAGTTTAACTAACGGCGGTTATCCACTGTTTGCTGAAAAATCACCTGTTTATGAACTGACAGTAAATTATGTATACGATGACGGTTCAGAAGCTATGCCGTCGGTTGTCCTTTATCTTGAAGAAGGACAGGCATATGATGTTGATTCATATATAATAAACGGTTACAGCACAGATGATATTGAGTATACAGGTGTTATGCCGGCAAATGACTTGGAATTAAGAGTTATTTACTCAAAAAACGAAACCTTTGACGGTTCGGTATCAGAACTTTCATCAAGCAGCTCAGAGGCAGAAAGCGGTCAGATCTACAGCGTAAGCAGCACAGCAGATTTAACGGCTCTTGCCGAGTATGTAAATGCAGGTAAAAATACAAGCGGTGTTACATTTAAGCAAACAGCAAGTCTTGACATGACAGATGTCAGCTTTACACCTATAGGCACTGAATCAGCTCATTTTGAGGGTACTTATGACGGAAACTATAAAGAAATATCCGGTATGACATATACAGGCGGTGCTGATTATTCAGGTTTGTTCGGCTATGCAGACAATGCTTGCTTTGAAAATATGTATTTATCCGGAACATATTCGGGCGGCAATTATACAGGCGGTATAGTCGGCTACGCAGAAAACAGCAGTATTGACAATGTTGTTTTATCTGAATTAACGGTTGCAGGCGGCAATTATACAGGCGGTATAATAGGATATGCGGTATCGTCTTCTGTTAATGCAAGCAGTGTAGACGGCAGTGTTTCCGGCAGCAGCTATGTAGGCGGCATTGCCGGGGCAATAAGTAATACTGATGTTAAGAATGTTTCAAACAACAGCATTGTAACGGGCGGCAGTTATGTAGGCGGTACTTGCGGAAATGCTTTATCGGGCGAAATTATAAACTGCTATAATCTGGGTACTGTCAGCAGCACTGCTTCAAATGCAGGAGGTATTGCAGGAGCAGTTGATTCAGTGGAAATTGAAAACTGCTATAATGCAGGCAGCATTTCCGGTTCAAGCAATGTAGGTTCACTTGCAGGCACAGGAACGGAAAGTGTTACATCTAATTATTATCTTGAAGGTACGGCATCTGCTTCTGTAGGCTCAGGTTCAGAAGGAACAAACATAGTATTTACTTCTGAAACAATAGATGACATCACAGAAGGATTAAATTCGTGGATTGAAAGTGCCAATACATCAGGATTGTATAAATGGTATGTGGGCGATGAAAGTATATATCCTGTTTTCGGAGCTTTGGATAACGACTGGCTTACCGATTACAGTGTTTCTCGAGTACACTGACATTCACATACAATAATGAATGAAGATTCTATTGTATATGCGGCTGTATACTCATCAAGCGGCAAACTTGCCAGTATAAATTCATATACAGACGGCGGCACATACAGTGTCAGCTTATCTGACGGCGGATATGCAAGAATTTATATTTGGAACAAATCAACTCAGGAACCTGTAGATGATGATGTTACCATAAATGCTTAACAGGAAAGGAGGGGCTGAAAATGATTAAATATTTAACTGCGGCAGTGTTTGGCTTATTTACGGTCATGTGTTTAGGCTTTAATGTATATGCGGCTTCTGATATAGAAATTACATCTTTTGAACAAGCCTCAGACGGAGTTGTTTCCGTTTCCTGCTCAATATCCGATGCCGATGACAGCCAAAGAATAACCGTTGTTTCCTGTGAAGCAGATGACGAAACTTATACCGAAGATGTTGTATTTATAGACCAGTTAACACCGGAAATATCCGATGATACATTTTCATTTGAGTTTACACCGGCAGACTGGGTAACTTCCGGCAAAAGCTACATTCTGCGTGTGGGCGGCGACGGCATAACTACTCCGGCTGAACTTGTTGTTGTGTACGCAAATGGATATATTGCAATAGCGGGTGATGTAAATAGAGATATATATGTAAATATGAGAGATGTTATTCTACTGAGACAATATCTTGCCGGATATGATGTTTCTTTAGGTTAAATTATTTATAAACAGGAGGAAATATAAATGAACAGATTTAAAAAAGTTATAGGAATAATGCTTGTAATTGTTATGGGTTTATCATTCAGTGTGTTGACAAATGCCGATGATACAATTGCAAAATTCACTTTAACATTAAGTTCTGAAGAAATAAATGCAGGTGAAGAGTTTACTGTTTCAGTTGACTTATAAAGTAATCCCGGAATATGTGCTTTCAGATATATACTTACATATGATAACACAATGGTTTATCCCACAAGCTATACTAAAGGAAGTGCATTCTCAAGTAATGGAACTATTGCCTGTGGCTTATTGGATACAACAAGTAAAAACCCAGCAGATGAAACAGAATTAATAATGACATTTGATGTATCCGATCTTTCTGATGATTTTTATGAAACAGGCAATATAGCGGTAATATCTTTTATATCTTTAGAAGATATATCTGGAAATACTAACATTGTAATAGAACCTTTAGCTGATGATACTTTTAGTTTAATTAACGGTGATGTTGTTAGTGAGGGAGGAACTGTTACATTATCTGTAGTAGGAAAAGAGCCTTCATCTGAATCAACAACGGAGGCAACAACTGAAACTACAACAGAGACTACTACCGAAACAACTACTGAGACTACAACAGAAACTACTACTGAAACCACTACCGAGACCACAACCGAAACAACTACCGAAACTACAACGGAGACTACTACCGAAACTACAACGGAGACTACTACCGAAACAACTACGTCGGTTATACCTGATGTTGTTCCTTCCGGTTCGGCTGTTGAGGTAAGCACAGAAGCAACTACAGCTTTAACAACAACTACAACCGAAGCTGTTACAGATGAAGCAACAGAAACAACTACCAAAAAATCATCAAGCAGCGGCGGCGGTGGTGGTTCGTCACACTATGTAAGCAACACTACTACAACTACTACGGAAGCAGAAACCGAAGAAACTTCTGAGGAAGAAACAAATGATGTAAATACCGAAGAAGCTGCAACAGAAGCAACAACCGAGGCAGTAAGTGTCAAAATTTCAATAGGAAGTAATGTTGTGACTATAGGTGACAGTGAGTATGAAATGGATGCTTCACCGTACATACAAACATCAAGCCAGTCTACACTTGTTCCCTTGCGTTTTGTAGCAATTGCCCTTTTAGGAGAAGATGTAGAAAATGCTGACAGCAGTTCAGTCATAAGCTGGGACGGTGCAACAAAGACAGCTTCCATTGTTGCCGGTGGAAAGGTTATTAAATTTACGGCAGGAAGCAACATTATGAATGTGGGTGGAAATTCTGTTCTTATGGATAACGGTGTTGTAGCCGAAATAACAGACGGCAGAATATACATACCTTTCAGAGCTTTGGGCGAAGCTATGGGCATCGATGTTGACTGGGATGGCACAACAAAAACAGCGATTTATTCAATAAAATAAAATCGACCGAACATATAAATAAAGTTTGTTAAGTAAAAAGAGTTGGCTGCAATTTAACCAACTCTTTTTGCAAATTAAATTTAAGAAGTGTGGTGAATGAATTGAAATTTAATATACATAAATACATAGCAACTGCAATAATAGTTGTTTTAACTGTTTCAAATATTAATATATGCTATGCAGATAAAC
>JAJQBF010000075.1 GCA_021203425.1 Clostridiales bacterium
AAGAATTATTGCCGCCCTAGTAAATAATGTTATGATATTAAGCTTTGTTGCTCCTTTTGCGGCGGGTTTTTTTAATATGGGCTGAAATATATATTCTAAAAAATTCATATAATATTTATATGTATATACCGATTTATGGAGGACGATAAACGATATGAGTAAATTAGAAGAAGATATTGAAACCGTCGGCAGGGTTAAACGTCCGCTTACAAGCGCCCAAAAGAAACAGCGGGGAACGGTTATAATATGCAGCGCTGCTCTTGTTCTGCTTGCTCTTATGATAGCTGTTTTTATTATTTTAAAAGAAGAGCTTGCGGAGAGAATGGCAGCGGAAAGAGAAGAGGCCGAAATAAAGGCGGTTCTCGATGTTGATACAATATATTCAAATGTATATGTAAACGATGTCAACATAGGAGGGCTTACAAAGGAACAAGCCCTTGAAACCCTTGAATCACAAATTTCTTCGGTTCCTACAGAGCTTACAATAACCTTTCGCTGTGACAATTTCGGCTACAGCCGTGAATTTACATTTAAAGACTTAGGCGTTAGCTATGACTTTGAAGGGGCTGTTAACGAGGCTTACAACTTCGGAAGAGAAAATTCAGATTTGAAACAGAGATATGCCGAAGTTATGGAAAACAAAGACAGAGGAAAATATCTCGACTCCGAATGGATTTATGACAATACAAAAATCGAAGAATGTGTTCAGCTTATATGTGACGATATAGACGTTGAGCCGGTAAATTCAGAATATTTATACGAAGACGGTGTTATAACCGTTACAGACAGTTCTTCGGGTCGAAAGGTAGACAAGGACAGAACCGTAGAAATGACTATGGAACTTCTGCCCATCAAGAGATCTGCCGACGTTATGGTTCCCGTAGAACAGCTTGCTCCCGAATTTACCCGTGAAGACTTCGAGTTTACCTCAACAACAATAGGTTCATACTCAAGCAATTACGGCGGAGGCACAAGCAGCCGTGTTACAAACTTAAGTGTTGCTGCGTCTAAACTTAACGGTCAGACAATTCTCCCCGGAGAAACATTTTCAACAAACGACTGTTTTTCGCCTTATGACGAGGCAAGCGGCTATGCCTATGCCGGAGCTTATGTAAACGGCGAGCTTGTTGAAGACATAGGCGGCGGAGTTTGTCAGGTTTCTTCCGCTCTTTACAATGCGGCTTTAATGGCGGAGCTTGAAATAACCGAGAGATATAACCACTCCAAAAAAGTAGGTTATATGGATTATGGCTATGATGCAACTCTTGCCGGAGATGTAAAGGATTTAAAAATAACAAACAACACAGGCTACCCTCTTATCATAAAGGCAAGCCTTGAAAACGGCGCCGTCGTTATTTCAATTGACGGTTATGAAGTACACGACAGCGGCAGAACCCTTGAATTTTACAACGAACTGACTGATTCAACTTCAACTTCCGTCACATATGCCCTTTACAAAAAGGTTTATGAAAACGGAGAGCTTGTAGACACAGTAAAAATCAACACAAGTACATATAAAACAAGTTAACAAATTAAGGAGCAATAAAAATATGGAAACAGGAAAACTGCCTTCCGAAATGCTTGAAAAATACATATTTAAAAAAGCAAAATCAAACAAAGCAAAAAGAAATGAAGTAATAGTACGTCCTTCACTCGGGGAGGACTGTGCTGTTTTAGACATGGGAAATGAATTTTTAATTTTATCAACCGACCCCATAACAGGGGCCTGCGAAAATTTAGGCAGGCTCCTTGTCAATATAAATTCAAACGATATATATTCAAACGGCTGTGAACCTATAGGTCTGCTTATAACTCTTCTTCTTCCTCCCGATTTTAAAGAAGAGGCATTATCGACCCTCAGTGATGAGCTTTTTTCAGAAACAGAAAAAGCAGGGCTTGAAATTCTCGGAGGACATACGGAAATTACTGATGCCGTAAACCGCCCCGTTGTTTCCGCTACGGTTGTAGGCAAGTCGGTTAACAGAAATTTCATTAAAACCGGCGGCGCAGAAATCGGGCAAGATGTTATTATGACAAAATATGCCGCCCTTGAAGGAACATCTATTTTAGCGGCGGATAACGAAACCGCCCTTTCGGAGTTTCTGCCAAAAAAAACAATCGAAAAAGCGAAAAGCCTTTCAAGCCTTCTTTCCGTAAGAAAAGAGGGGCTTATTGCCCCTAAGTACGGCGCCACGTCTATGCATGACGTAACAGAAGGGGGAATTTTAGGCGCCTGCTATGAAATTGCCGAAGGCTCGGTGGTGGGAATCACCGTATATGCCGATAATATTCCTGTTTTAGAGGAAACAAAGGAAATATGCCGCCTTTTCGGCATAAACCCGCTGAGGCTTATTTCAAGTGGTTCTATGCTTATAACCGCCCACAACGGTGAGAGGCTTGTTGACGCCCTTGAAAAAGAGGGAGTACGGGCGGAAATTATAGGCAAAATAACCGAAAAGAATAAATATATTATATACAACAACAAAAAGGAGGTTTTGGGCGTGCCTGAGCCTGACCAAATATACAGCGCACGTCTGAAATAATTATGTCCGAAACAAAAAAAGAACTTTTACCTATTTATCAAACATACAGAGTCTGCCTGATTTTGGCTTACTGCGGAGGACTTATGGAGGCATATACATACCTGCTCCACGGCGCTGTTTTCTGCAATGCCGCAACGGGCAGCTTTGCCCTTATGGCAATTGCTTTTGCCCAAAGCCGATTTAAAAACGGTTTTTTCTACCTTATACCCCTTGCCGCTTATGCTTTGGGAACAGTCATATCGGAGAAATTTCCGTCTTCTGTTTTAAAACTGGGTATTCACTGACACACTGTCTTTATTTTGGCTGAAATATGCGTAATGATAGTTTTGGGTTTTCTTCCCGAAACCCTGCCGGATCCTTTCTTTACGGTTCCCGTAACATTTATCTGCGCCATACAGTACAACACCTTCACCAAACTTCAGGGCAGTCCCCTTTCCACTACCTTCTGTACAAATAATCTAAGACAGGCATCGAAAAATATTTTTTATGCCTTAGACAGAAAAGACAATAAATATTTTTCCATAGCCCTGAAATACATAATGGCTATTATTTTCTTCTTTACGGGAGTTTTCACAGGGGCACTTCTTATATTAAATGTTTTGGGCGGAAAAACAATTATTTGGTCTGCCCTTCTCCTTGCAGTTGTTTTTATAATGCTTTTGAGAAATGACATTAAGCTCCGAAATTCCGTAAGACATATAATTTCAAATAAATAAGCAAAAGGAACCGCTCACATCATCGGCGGTTCCTTTCGTTTACTTCGATTTTATTCATAATTCCCTTTGCGTCAACTCCCGGGTGAGTAACCATTATTCTGGCGATTTCCTCCGCAAAATCGGCTTTAAGCCTTAATTTTTTGCATATAGTCTCTATGCTCTCTCCCTTTTCCATATATTTCATAATACCCTGAATATTCTTAAGCAAATCCTCCTGCGGCGCTTTAACGGCGGTTTCCCCTGAAAGCTCGATTTTCTCAGCAGAAAATTTTCCGTCTTCAATATTTAAAACAGCCATAGTAACAGGCAGGCTGAAACGTCTTCTTCCGCAGCTGCCCGGGTTAAGCCACAGGCGGTTATCCTTAATTTCTTCATAATATTTATGTGAATGACCGAAAATAACAATATCGGTACTTACATCTCGGGGAATATCTTTTTTGTTGTGAACAAGAAAAAACCTCACTCCCCAAAGTTCGAATTCAAGCTTTAAGGGCAGTTCTTCTCCCAAATTTCCGTCACAGTTTCCCCTAACCGCAAACAAAGGCGCCCCGGGTTTCATAACGGCTTTTATATTCTCCAATATTTTTAAAGAACAGATATCCCCTCCGTGAATCACTGCGTCGCATTCCTTAATAATTTCCGCCGCCTCGGGACGCAGCAAATTATGTGTATCCGATAAAACCGCTGTTTTCATAGCTTTCCGACCTTTGCTCCTTTGTAAAAATATTCTATGATTTCCTTATAATTTTTTCCTGCTCCGCCAAAACCTCTGCGCCGTTTTGGCTCATTCCCACGCCGTGACCGTAGCCGCCGCCGTAGAAATAAATTTCTCCTTCAATTATTTCAATAGCAAAAAATGAGGAAAGAAGGCTTGTAAACTCTCTCTCCGTTCCGTCATTTAACTTAACCGACCCGGGGCTTAAAAGATTTCTTATATTTGATTCTCCGCTGACTGCTGTTTCGCCCTTTTCGCCCTCAACTAAAACCTCTGTCACATTTCCCCCTTCTCCCCTTTTGGTTACTGTCACGTTTTGAACCTTGCCCGCATCGGTTTTAAAGCTGTTTTTGTCGGCTCTGAAACTCCACCTGTAATAAGGGCAGTCTGCCTCATAACCGCCTTCATCTATAAGCTTAAAAAATTTAAGGGTTTCTTCTTCACTTGAGAAATCGGGCATATTTAACTCCCCTATTGTTCTTGAGCTTAAATATTCCGGTGTTTTATAGCTGTCCCAAATTTCGCCGCTGTTGGCGCTTATTCCGCAGGAGGTTGAATAAAAACAGGCGGTTATGACATTTCCCTCATAAAGAATCATTTCCCCCTTCGTTTTATCCACAGCCTTTACAGCCTCCTCACAGACAGAGGACGGGTTATAAACCTGAAAAGCCGTTGTGTCATCTATATTGGCTCCGCAGTCAATACGCTTATTTCCCAGCCTTTGATTATAAACATAACTTCTTGCCGCAAGAGCCTGAGCCTTCAGCGCCTCGTCATCGTAAGAAGAAGGCATCTCGGCACAGACCACACCGTAAAGATATGTGTCAACATTCATTTCACAGACAACATTATAACCCCCTTCACAGCTTATAATGTCAATTCTGCCCTCATATTCCCTGCCGTTTACACTTATTTTACTGCCTGATTTGGGAGTCAGGCTTATTTTTTTGCCGCTGAAAAGCTGAGCCTGACTTGCCGAATTTACGGTTAATACCTCTCCGCTTTTATATTCCTTTTCCGAACCGCCGCTTTTTGCCGTAAAGCCTTTATCCGAAGAAATATCAATACTTTTGTGAACAAGACCGCCCTCTGAAGCGCTCAAAGCAGTTCTTATAATATCCTCATCGGGGCTTTCTTCGCAAAGGGCGCAAACCGCCTTGTTATCCTCAAAAACAACTCTTGCGTAGTTTCCGCTTATTAAATCGGAATATCCGCCGCTTTTTATTCCGTCATAAGAAGAATAAACAATCATATCCTCAGCCGCAGCGTAGGAATAATCGTCATCAAACAATATACTATCCCCGACAGCTATAATTCTGCCGTATTTTTCCGTTGTATACCTTTCACAGCTTAATATATTATCGCCTTTTATGGAAACATCGGCAATAAAAGGCACATCGCTTACCCCTTCGATATCCGTTTTAAATTTCTTTTTACAGCCGCCGTAAAAAACGGTAATTTCTTCGCCTTTTCTGTCCAAAACAAGACATCTTTCGAAAACAGGATTGTCTGAAACAACGGAACAAATACCTATTACAGCATCTCCCTTAACCAAAAATTCCGTCACTGTATTTTCAAGACTTACCGGCACAAAATCATCTGATTTGTAAAGCCCTTCAGCGCAGAGAATATAGCCCTTTATTTCCTCCGTGCTTTCTCCCGTTGTCAAAACAGTCATTTCCTTGCTGCTTATTCTTTCAAAATCTCCTGCCTCGGAAAGACGGCTTAAAATTTGAATCCACATATAATATGAAATGGGGCTGCTTTCCGTCCCCTCGTCTGTTTCGATTTTAAGTCTGCCCGATTTATCCGCCGCCCCGATAATACTTTCAAGCCTCCCCCACAGTCAAATAATCGCCGATTCTGAAACTGATTCCGTCACCTACCATAAGCCCTGCCAAGTTTACGGCATTCACGTATTTATAAAGCCCGTCTTCCCTGTCAATATCCGTAAAATTGCTTTTATCTTCAAGAGTCGAAATTTCTTCATAATCATAAAGACACTAAGCCA
The DNA here is from genome assembly GCA_021203425.1 of Clostridiales bacterium. Taxonomy (GTDB): domain Bacteria; phylum Bacillota; class Clostridia; order Lachnospirales; family CAG-274; genus JAJQCI01. The sequence goes on from JAJQBF010000075.1 coordinate 5,986, forward strand.
ACATTCTCCCTGCCTCACCTCTTTTAACCGGCAGAGCGTCTCCGTAAACACCCACTTCAGCCGTTTTCCTCTCCGGCTCCGGCTGTTCTTCCTTTCCGCAGCCGCATAAAATAAAAACCGCAGTTACAGCATAAAAAAATAATTTCCTCATTTAATCTCCTCCGCAATAATTTTGCTTGTAAACTCCCGTCTGTCCGGATAACGCCATATTATAAAAGCCTATTGCTGCGTACTGACACACTACAACCGCTTTTATAATATGTATTAGACAAGCCCTTAAATTATTACGGAAAAATTAATTTTTAAACCGCAAATTATTTGCCGAAACGACTTTTTACACCTTTATATACTGATTATAATTAATTTTCTTAAAGCCCAGCTTTTCATAAAGCTTAACAGCCCCTATTTTGTTGGGTCTTACCTCTAAACGGAACTTACATTCCGGGTGTGTTCTGAAAACGTAATACAAATATTGTGTTCCGAAACCCATACCTCTGTAGTCAGGCTTTACATAAAGCTCGTCAATAAGGCAGACTGTTCCGCCGGCTTCGCAGCTGTAGAAAAATGTCAGAAGACCATAGCCCACTATTTCCGCCGAGTTTTCAAAAATATAGCCCTTAATTAAGGGATTCCCCCTTCATAATTTCATCAAAAGTATCTGTTCTGTATTTTTCGGGAATATCCCTTATAACCGAACCGCCGCAGTAAAACCTCTTCGACATAATTAAAAAATCCTGTCTGTCATCTTCTCTGAATTCCCTTATATTCATAAAATCAAAACTCCTTCCCTTTACAGATAATAG
>JAJQBF010000194.1 GCA_021203425.1 Clostridiales bacterium
AAATATAATATAATTTTAGTAAAAGAAAGGCGGCAACAAAGTAAAAATTAAGTGCAAAGGAGAAGAACGTATGACAACACAGGAATACATAAAAAAGCTTAACATTTCTTTTTTTAATAAAAGGCTGAAATCACTTTACGGTGAGAAGGCACTTGAAAGGCAAAAGAAAAGACTTAGGGCTGCAGCAGATGAGTTTGTAAAAGCATTTCCCAAAGATGAAGATTCCGAAATATCCGTATTTTCCGCTCCGGGAAGAACCGAAATAGGAGGAAAACCACACAGATCATCAGCATGACTGTGTTTTGGCGGCGGCTGTTAATTTGGACTTAATAGGAATTGTACATTTTCATGACGAACCTGTTGTAAGAATTAAATCCGAAGGCTATTATCCGGAAACAGTTGATTTGAATGATTTGTCTGTTCGCCGGGAAGAAAGAGAGACAAGCTCAGCTCTTGTAAGGGGAATTGCCGAAGGGTTCAGCCTTGCAGGTCTTAATATAGGCGGCTTTGATGTCTATATTACTTCCGAAGTACCCAGAGGAAGCGGACTTTCTTCCTCGGCAGCCTTTGAAATACTTATAGGCACAATTATAAATTACGGCTATAACAGCGGTAATGTAGATGCTGTTACGCTTGCTCATATAGGGCAGTATGCCGAAAATGTATATTTCGGAAAGAAAAGCGGTCTTATGGATCAAGCCGCAAGCAGTGTGGGAGGGCTTGTGTTTATGGACTTCTTTGATCCCGAAAACCCGGTCATAAAAAACCACAATTTTGACTTTGAGGAATACGGCTATACAATTTGCATAACCGATACAAAGGGCAGTCACAGCGATTTGAGTGATGAATATTCTCGGGTTGCAAAGGAAATGACGGCTGTTGCAAAGGAGCTTGGCTGTGACTATCTGAGAGATGCCGATGAAGAAGAATTTTACAGACAAATTCCGAGACTTAGGGGAGTTTGTTCCGACAGAGCGGTTTTAAGGGCTATGCACTTTTTTGATGATAACCGCAGAGCCAAACAGGAATCGGAGGCTTTAAGCAGCAGAAACACAGCCGAATTTTTAAGGCTTGTAAAAGAATCGGGAGACTCTTCGGCGAATCTTCTTCAAAATCTGTTTTCCGCCAAAAGACCCGATGAACAAAACATACCCATAGCCCTTGCTTTAAGCAAGCATATTTTAGGGGAAGGCTGTGCCGTAAGAGTTCACGGCGGCGGCTTTGCCGGAACAATTCAGGCGATTATTCCCACAGACCTTACAGAAACCTATGTTAATGAAATGGAGAGGCTTTTCGGAAAGGATTCCTGCTGTAAACTTAAAATCCGTTCCGAAGGCGGAGCAAAATTATTATAAAGGGGGAAATTTTTATGAAAATATTTGTTTTGGGCGGAGCCGGATATATCGGCTCACACACTGCGCTGGAGCTTGTACGCAGCGGAGAAGAGGTTATAGTTGCCGACAATCTTTCCACAGGCCACATAGAGGCTGTTCCGCAAGAGGCAAAATTTTACGAAGGGGATCTGCGTGACGGCAAATTCTTGGACGATGTTTTTCAGAGCGAAAAGCCGGGCTGCATTATACACTTTGCCGCTTATTCACAGGTGGGCGAAAGTATGACAAACCCTCTTAAATATTATGACAACAATCTTTGCGGAACAAAGAACCTTCTTGACGCTATGGTAAGAAACGGCATTAAAAATATTGTGTTTTCTTCAACGGCGGCGGTTTACGGCGAGCCTGTACATACTCCCATTTCAGAGGGAGAGCCTACACTGCCTAAAAATCCTTACGGAGAAACAAAAAAAGCTATGGAGCAGATGTTCAGGTGGGCAGCCGAGGTCTACGGCATAAAATATGTATCATTGAGATATTTCAATGCCTGCGGAGCCGACAGCTCAGCCAAAATAGGTGAAGCTCACAACCCGGAAAGCCACCTTATACCTCTTATTTTACAGACTGCTTTAGGTCAGCGCAAAAGCATTTCCGTTTTCGGAACAGATTATGACACACCGGACGGAACCTGTATAAGAGACTATATCCACGTCATCGATTTGGCACAGGCTCATATTTTAGCCGTTTATTATCTTAAAAACGGCGGTTCGAGCAATGTGTTTAACTTGGGAAACAGAGTGGGCTATTCTGTAAGTCGGGTTATAGAAACGGCTAAAAAGGTTACGGACAGGCATATAATCGTTGTAAAGACAGACCGAAGAGCCGGCGACCCGGCACGTTTGGTTGCTTCAAGTGAAAAGGCAAGAAAAATTTTAGGGTGGAAAACGGAACACGCTTCTCTTGAGGAAATTATAGGAAGTGCATGGAACTGGCACAAAACCCACCCCAACGGATATGCCCAATCCGAAATTTAAAAGAAAGGCGGCGGTATTATGATTCAGGAAAGTATTCAGGACTTAATAAATTATGATATAAGAGAAAAGCTCATAGAGCCGGAGGACGAAATTGTTATCAGAAATACTCTTGTGGAGGTCTTTAGGGTTAACAGCTGGGACGATGATATTGAAAAAGAAGATAAGACAAGGCCTGTAGATGAAATATTGAACGAGCTTGTTCAATATGCCTGTGATAAAAATATAATAAAGGATACAGCCAATTCAAGAGATGCCTTTGATACAAAGCTTATGGGTACAGCGACCCCTTTTCCCAGAGAGGTTATTAAAAAATTTAACAAAAATTATGCTGTTTCTCCCAAAGAAGCCACAGATTGGTATTATGGTTTTTGCAAAAAATTAAACTATGTAAGAGCCGGCAGAATTGCCAAAGACAGAAGATGGAAGTTTTCTTCCGATTTCGGCTCGTTGGATATGTCAATAAATCTTTCAAAGCCGGAAAAAGACCCGAAGGACATAGCCGCACAGGGCACCGCAAAAAGCACAAACTACCCCAAGTGTCAGCTTTGCTATGAAAACGCAGGCTTTCCCGGAAACAGTCACCACCCCTCGAGATATAACCTTCGCCCTGTTCCCGTTTCAATACAGGGAGAAAGGTGGCATCTTCAATATTCACCCTACGGCTACTACAACGAACATTGCATATTGTTCAACGAAAAACACGTACCTATGGTAATCGACAAGGCGGTTTTTGAAAAGCTGTTTGATGCTGTTGACCTGTTCCCTCACTACTTCTTCGGCTCAAATGCGGATTTACCCATAGTTGGGGGCTCGATTTTAAGCCACGAGCATTTTCAGGGCGGCAGATACACCTTTCCCGTTGAAAATGCACATATAATACACAGGTTTACAATGTCCGAATTTTCAGGTGTTTCCTGCGGAATCGTAAAGTGGTATATGTCTTTAATCCGTTTGGATTCCCCTGACAGAAATCAGCTTGCGGCTGCCTGCGGTAAAATTCTTACAAGCTGGAGAGCCTACAGCGACGAAACCGCCGGCATATACGCATACACAGAGAATACACCCCACAACACAATAACCCCAATAGTCCGCAAAAAAGGTGATTTATATGTATGCGATTTGGTTCTCCGCAACAACCGCACAACAGCCGACCGTCCCCTTGGAATTTTCCACCCTAACCCCTCTCTCCACCACATAAAAAAGGAAAACATAGGCTTAATAGAGGTTATGGGGCTTGCCATACTTCCCTCAAGGCTTGAAGGCGAAATGAAAGCATTAAAGGAATGTATTTTAAACAACGAGGATTTGGAGAAAAATCCTCTGACTGCTCCCCATGCACCTTGGGCTGAGGAGTTTTTGAAACACTGCGGCGATTTTACGGAAGAAACAGCCGACAGAATTATAGAAAACGAAATAGGAAAGGTTTTTGAACAGGTTTTGACAGATGCCGGTGTTTTCAAGCAGACTGAAACAGGAAAAAATGCTTTTTTGAAATTTATAAAAGAGTTATAAAGCCTTAATAATAACGGACTGCCGCATAAAGTAAAATTCAATTCTGCAGCAGTCCGTTTTTATGTGCGGATTTATAGGGAAGATTTGTTTTGAATACGCCAGTTTCTGGGGGAGAGGTTATAGACTGACTTGAAAGCCCTTGAAAAATGAAGAGGGTTTTCATAGCTTACGGCATTTCCTATTTCGGCAACGGATAAGTTTGTAAGCTTCAGAAGCTCGGCGGCTTTTGCCATACGGAAGCTTAAAAGAAATTCACTGGGAGATTTTCCTATAGCCTGTTTAAAAATTTTGCCGAAGTAGCTTCTGTTCAGGCCGCAGACTGTGGCTATGTCTTCTACGGTAATATTGTTTTGGAAGTTGTGTTCTATAAATTCAATTGCTTCGTGTACGTAAAATTCACGAAGTTTGCTTCCTGCTGTAATTGTGGGGCTCATAGCGGAGCGGACAAGGCAGTCCAAAAAAAGATACAGATGGCCTATAAGGTGAAAAGGGGAAGAATCGGTGTGGTTTATTATGTAGTTCATTTCTTCTTTCATTTCTTCTCGAAGGTCTTTTCTTTTGGCATGGTAAACCGGAGAGTTCATTGTTATGCCTGTGGTTTCAATCATACTTTTTGCTCTTAAGCCGTCAAATTCTATCCACATATATTCCCAAGGCATATCTTTATCCGCTATATATGTTGTAATCTGCCCGGGAAAAATCATAAACCCCTGCATACTTTTTATTTCATAGGTTTGAGTTTCGCCCTTGCTGTTGTCTGCCATAAGCCTTCCCATACCGGACAAGACATAATGAAAAAGAAAATGGTTTCGGCTTGCCGGACCGAAGGAATGAGCCGGGGCGCAGCGTTCCCAGCCGAATTGAAAAAGCCCCAAATCAACAAAATTTTCACTGGGAAATACGGAAAAAAATTAAATCCTTCAAATTAAGTCGCCTCCTTTTTTCAGTCTTATTTTTTTAATTATAACACCCGACATACCATTTTGCAACCTGACTTTAAATAAATTAAAAAAAATGCGGCAAAATGGCATAAATCATATTGAAAACAGCTATCTACAGTCAGCATTAAGGTATGTATAATAAAACCATAAGGATTGGGACCGGCCTTAATACCTTCAAAATGCAGTTATGAAAGAGAGGTATTATTTAATGAAAAAAAATGAATTTTAAGGCTGCTGCTTTGGCCTTTGTGCTTGCAGGCACTTCACTTTTTACCGCCTGCGGCAGCGGTGAAAAGGACAGCGGAAAAACCGTAGTCAAGCTGTTTCATTATAAGCAGGAAGCCTCAGAGGTTTTCAGCGAAATCGAAGACAGATTTAATGAAACACATGATGATATTGAGCTTAAAATAGAATCTCCCAATGAGACCATTACCGTTTTAAAAACCCGTTTGGTAAGGGAAGACTATCCCGATATTGTGGGAATAGGCGGCGATATAGACTATTCCAATTTTTTGGATGCCGACCTTTTTATGGATATTTCCGACTTTGAAGGGGTAAGCGATATTAAGCCCGAATATATGGAAATGGAGGAGGAGCTTGAGCTTATTCCCAAAGAAGGCACTTATGCCCTGCCCTATATGGCAAACTGTGCCGGTGTTTTGTATAACAGGGATATGTTTGAAGAAAATGGTTGGGAAATACCCGAAACATGGAGCGAATTTATTTCTCTCTGCGAAGAAATTAAAGCCGAGGGTGTAACTCCTCTTTATTTCGGCTTTAAAGATTCATGGACCTGCCTTTCCCCATGGAACTCCCTCGTTGTAAGTCTTGCCCCCTCCGATACCTGTTCTCAGGTAAGCTCGGGAAACACAACCTTCAGTGAGGAATATGCGGAAACGGCGGAGAAAATGAAGGAGCTTCTTGACTACTGCGAGCCTAACCCCTATGCCTACAGCTATAACGATGTCTGTATAGCCTTTGCGAGAGGTGAAGCGGCTATGTACCCCATAGGAAGCTATGCCGTACCTCAGATTTTATCCGTTAATCCCGATATGAATATAGATTCTTTCACTCTTCCGGCTTGTGAAAATGAAGAGGATAACTTTTTAACCTCCGGCGTTGACTTACAGTTTTCCGTTATGAAGGAGTGCAAAAACAAAGAGGCGGCATATGAAGTGTTGAGATTTTTATATGATGACGAAATTGTGCAGCTTTATGCAGACAGTCAAAATGCGATTCCCTGTAAAGAGGGTGAATTTATACTTCCCGATATGCTTGACGGAATGCTAAGCTACATTGAAGAAGGCAGAGTAGCCGACTTCCATGACCACCATTACCCAAGTGAAATGAGTGTTTGGGGCATGGTTCAGACTTATTTAATGGACGAAAGCGAAAACGCTTCAGAGACATTTTTAAATAAGTTTGATTCGGACTGGGTTCGCTATAACAGAGGCTTAATTGAAAAAATCAAAAAAATATGAGGAGGGGTCACTATGAAAAAGAAGGGTCATATAAATACATATTTCCTTATGCTGCTTCCGGCGCTTGTTTTGTTTATTGCTTTTAATACAATTCCGCTTATTACAGGGGCGTTCTACAGCTTTACAAATTACAGAGGCTATGGCTCCTATGACTTTGTGGGTCTGCGGAATTATATAGATTTATTCGGCGACAGCAAAGTAGGCGGCTCTTATCTGTTTACTTTTAAATATGCCATAGTCGGAACGGTTCTCGTAAATATTATTTCTTTAATACTTGCTTTGGGGCTTAACAGCAAAATAAAATTTAAGAGCCTTTTAAGGGGAATTTATTTTATACCCAACATATTAAGCGGCTTAATCGTAGGCTTTATTTTCGGCTTTTTGTTTACATACATCATACCGGCGGCAGCTTCTCACCTGTTATGAAGTGACCTTTTGTCAAGTAAAATTTTCAAAAAATCACCACA
>JAJQBF010000183.1 GCA_021203425.1 Clostridiales bacterium
ATAAATATGAGCGTAAATTTATATAAGAGAAATTTTCTTACATTAAAAGACTTTACGGAAGAGGAAATTTTATATTTTCTCGATCTTGCAAAGGACTTAAAAGCAAAGAAAAAACACGGTATATTTGAAAAAAATCTTGCAAACAAAAACATTGCCCTTATTTTTGAGAAGAATTCAACAAGAACACGCTGCGCCTTTGTTGTTGCCTGTAATGACGAGGGAGCTTTTCCAGAATTTTTATCAAAATCGGATATTCATTTGGGAGGAAAGGAAGATTCCAAGGATACAGCAAGAGTTTTAGGCAGAATGTTTGACGGAATAGAATTCAGAGGATATTCTCAGGAGACGGTCGAAACCTTGGCGAAATACAGCGGCGTACCCGTATGGAACGGGCTTACGGACGTTGACCACCCCACACAGGTTCTTGCTGACTTTATGACAATTCAGGAGAACTTCGGCAGATTAAAGGGAATCACTTTAACCTATATGGGCGACGGCAGAAACAATATGTCAAATGCACTTATGATAGGCTCGGCAAAGAGCGGCTTAAATTATAAGGTTATTTCTCCCAAGGAGCTTTTCCCCGACCCGGCTTTAATTGAGGAATGTCAAAAATGGGCTGATTTAAGCGGCGGCTCAATTACTGTTTCCACTGATACTGCCGATGCGGCAGGCTCCGACGTGCTTTATACAGACGTTTGGGTATCTATGGGAGAGGAAACCAAGAAGGCAGAGCGCTATAAGCTGCTTACTCCCTACAGAGTAAATTCCGAAATTATGAAGTCGGCTAACCCCGGGGCTGTGTTTATGCACTGTCTTCCGGCTGTTAAAGGCGACGAGGTTACTGAAGAGGTTTTCGAAAGTCCGGCATCTGTTGTCTTTGACGAGGCGGAAAACCGTATGCATACAATAAAGGCTGTTATGGTTGCTACTCTTTCGAGAAATTACTCCCTTTAAAAAGATTGTTTGATACAATATTATACAATTTTTTCTCATTTTTTACCTGTCATATAAACCTGTTCGGTGGTCATAATAATATCGTAACAGCGATAAGATGTTACAAAAAAATCAGATGCCGCGGAAGTTTAAGCAGCGGAAAATTTTCAGGAGGTATTTATTATGGCAAGCAATAACAACAGTTCAGGCTCAAGCAACAAGGTAAACGTACCTGAGGCAAAAAAAGCTATGGAAAACTTTAAGTATGAAGTTGCAGACGAAATCGGCGCACCTTTAAAAAAGGGCTATAACGGTGATTTAACTTCAGCTCAGAACGGATATGTCGGCGGATATATGGTTAAGAAAATGATTGAAGCCCAGGAAAAGAAAATGGCGGGAGAAAGCGGCGAGGAATAAAGGCTTTCTTCTCTGAAAAAAAAGATATTAAAACCGTAAACCGGTAATAAAAAGAGATGCTGTGCGATTATGTTACGGCATCTCTTTTTTTATCAGCCGAAAATTTGTTACACTGAAACCTACGGGAAACCGTTATAGCGATAATTGATATTTGTAAATAAGCAAAGTGACTAAATTTTAAGAGTTGATTTGTGCATATTGCTAAAGATTATGGCTTCGTATAAGAATATTTTAGCTAAGTCATTGACATTTTAAATTTAATTTTATATAATTGGAATAATAATGGTTAAATATGCAGCATCTTCAAAGTATGGTGTTTTGTTTTGATAAGCAAAGAGGCTCTCCGCTTTCGGGTATCTTTTCAAGACTTAATATCCCCCTTTGGACTTGTCTCGGACGGAAACGGAAACTCAAACTTCCCTTTCGCCTCGGCTTTTATCCGTTAATTATTTCAAATTCTTTAAATAATAAAATAAAGGAGGAAAGAACTTGAAAAAGAAAACTAAAAAGATCATAAGCTTGATTCTTTCAGCTGCTCTTGCAGTTTCAAGTCTTACATTTGTATCTTATGCTGACGATACAGATGTTGATGCGGCTGTTGAGACTGTGCTTGACGAAACAGCGTCTGATTCCGCTCTTGGAGTCGAAGAGAGTGATGAGGCTGCTCTTGTTTCAGCATCTGAAACAGAGGAAATCGTTGAGGCTGATTTAGATCCTTACTACAGTGAAGTACCTTTCAGCTACACAGATGATTTCAGCAAACTTAATCAGGAATACAATATGACACAGTATATTGACCTGGCTAATGCTGATGATGTAAACGGCAACTCAACAACAAAGGTTCAGCTTACAAACAAGGCTGTTTATGCTACTCTTGAAGACGCAGTTTCCGGAACGGGAACAGCTACTTTTACAGCCGATGTTTACAGCGACGATGTTGACGGCGATTATGCCGGCAGAGCTTTCAGAATCTATCTTGAAAACAAGCAGACTGAAACAACTGACGGTGTAGGAAACGCAGCTTTTGAATCAACTAACATTTTCTATCATCTTACCGATTTAGAAAGTGCGGTTTATGTTGTTACATCAGATGATCCTACTACAAACGCAACAACTACCGGTACAATGAGCAAATTGGCCGATTTTGAAACAGGCGCTTGGTACAGATTTGTTATTGATGTTAACTTTGACAACAGCCAGACAACAACTTATATGTACAAGCACTCAAGCGACGGATCATATAACAGCGGCGACACAAGCACGATGACAGAGGTTGCTTCTCTTACAACAGACACTGTAACAGGCAAGACAGTAAGCCTCAAGCAGATGAGACTTGTAAGAACAGCTAAGACAACTGTTTATTTCGATAATGTTTCACTTGCTTATGACAGCACAGCCAATGAAACAGAAGAGACTTCAACAGAGGCTACTACCGAAGGAAGCGGCGATAGTGGTGATGATGAAGAAACAGGCTCAAGTTTCCTTTGGTGGTTTGACGAAGTAAACGCAGGCGGAACAGTTGAACCCGGCGATTATTCAGCAGGAAACGGTGCAGCCGATATTACAGTTGTTCCCGGTTTAAACGGCGAAAGCTATTCAGCTCAGAGCGGAGCTACACTTGAATATTCCGACGGAACAACCCATACAGGATACTGGGCAAGCAACAGACCCGACAATGCAGGTTCTCTTACAACACTTCCCACATCGGGTTCATCATATTACTTCAAGCTTAACACAGCCGGAACAGTAACTGTTTACAACTATGTTCCTTCGGGAAAGAACTTCTTCGTTAAAGACTTTGACGAGAGCTTAACACTTGTAAACACTACTACAACAGGTTCTATGGACAGCAACGGAAATGACTCCCTTACTTTCGCAGGCGAGGCAGGACATACTTACCTCGTTACAACAGGCGGAACAAACGGACTTCGTTTCTACGGCTTTAAGTTCTTGGTTGACCAGCCTACAGAGGTTCCCGTTAATGTAACAGTAGGCGAGGGTGTTGACTTCTCAAAGGCAACTATCTCATTTACAGACGTTGACACAGAGACTGTTTATGCTACAGTAGTAGACGGACAGACAAGTGTTACTCTTAACGCAGGTCATACATATGAAATTTCTATAAATGACGGCGGAATCGATGTTGACTATAACGGAGAAACAGAATTTACATTCACAGGCTCCGAAACTTCTATCGATCTTACACTTACAAACGTACCAGATGCTACACTTACAGGTACAATTACAAGTGCAGATTCAGACAATGCAGCAAGCGTTGTAACAAGCATTACATTTACAAAGATGTCTGATGACACTGTTTCATACACAACAACAGACATTGACGCAGCAGCAGGTACATATTCAATCGTACTTAAGCCCGGCGAATACAACACATCAGTTGTAACAACAGACGGAAGTATAACAAACGACAGAGTTTCCGTTTCAGCCGATACTGAAAACGTAAATGAAATTTATCTTGAATTTGAGGACACAAGCGTTCTTACAATGTATGATGAAATTCAGAAGGATTCTTCAGTAGTTACATTCAATGGTTTCAACGCACACAGTGCTCAGTACGGTGTAAGCGGTAAGGTTGGTTCAACAATTACCGTTCCCACATCTGCAGGCCAGACATTAAATATCGTTATGAGCTATGACGGTGAATTTAATGTATATGACAACGGAACAGGAGCAGTTGTAAACACAGGAACAGACCTTAAGGCAACATATGAGGTTTCCGACACAGCTACAGCAGTTACAATTGAAGTAACAGCAACAGGAAACGTTGTTTCAGGTTCTACCGGAGCTTATGTAGTAAGCGTTGAATATATCGAGGCAGCTACAGAATTTAAGTCGGCTCTTTCGGTTCCCGGTGATTATGACACATTAAATGATGCAATCGCAGCAATCAAGTCTATGGACAGACCTGACGGCGAAGACGGCAGAGTAACAATTACTCTTACATCAGACCTTCAGGAACAGGTTTATATGGACGCTGACTATGTAACCTTAGACGGTCAGGGACAGTATGAGGTAACATGGTACTACGGTGTAGGCTCAGCTTACTATTCAGTTGATGCAAGCGGTCTTTACAGCGAAAGCCTTTTCAGAGACGCTTATTCAACAAGAGACGCAAGCGGCTCATTATGGGGCGGCGTTATGCTGGTTTACGGCGATTATTTCTTAGCTCATGACGTTACATTCAGAAATACATATAACTATGAAGTAACTGATAAGGAAATCGCAGACGGCGTTACACCTACAGACGGCAAGAAAGAAAGAACAAAGGATACAGACGTTACAGTAAGCTCTATGAGAGAGAGATCAAACGCTCTTTACACATACGGAAACTACTGCGAATATAAGAACTGTAACATTCTTTCTTCACAGGATACTTTAGGTATTAACGGTACTCTTTATAACTACACATATTTCAAGGATTGTGTAATCGGCGGAAACTGTGACTATATCTGCGGCGCAGGCACAATGCTCTTCGATAACTGTACATTACAGTGGAAGACAGAGGGCGCAAGCAGCTTAGGCTATATTACAGCTCCCAAGGTTAATCCTTATATTTTCAGAAATTGTACAATTACACAGGACGGTTCTAACTATGTTGCAGATTCAACAGGCTTCTACGGAAGACCTTGGGACGTGGCAGCATACGCTATATATTATCAGTGCGAAACAAACGATCTTATAAGATATGACGGCTGGTATGATATGAGCAGCAACTCTGCTGACAATGCTTATTTCTATGAATACAACAACCTTGCAACAGACGGTTCTGTATTTATGTCAACAAGAGGTAAGGATCTTAACGACGAAACTTATGCCGATATTCTTGCAGCTGTAGAAGGCAATGCAGTTATCGACGGTATGCTCGGCGGCTGGACACCTGTATATTATGAAACATCAGATGATGAAGAACTTAAAGGCTTTGGCTCAAGTGAAACAGAGCTTAGTGCTAATACTTACGATATTGATGTTGCTCTTATGAAGGCAAGCGATATTACATCAGCTTCAATGGCAGCTTCTTGTATCGAAAGCGCTACACTTACAGTAAATAAAGACGGCACAGCTACATTAACTGTAAATCTTACATCTGTAACCTTTGCAGGAGCTACTGCATACGGTACAGACTGGAAGGTTTATACAGATTATGAGACAGGCACAACTGTTGACGCTGACGTTTTGGCAACAAATGACGAAGGCTATCCTACACAGATTTCCTTCACAATTCCCGACAATCACGCTGACGGTGTTTACTTACAAATGGCAGTCGCAGCAACCGGAATGTCAAATACATCAGATGCTTACTTAGCTATTGATTATCCTTCGGCAACAATTGTAGGTGAAAATTCCGGCAATGGTATCAGAGGCGATGTTGACCAGAATGGTATTCTTACAGCAAACGACGCAGCTTGCTTACTTACATATGTTCTTAACAACGAAGACTTAAATTCAACTTGGAACGTATCCGCAGCTATTGCTGACGTAGACGGTTCGGTTTACGGCGAAATCGACGCAGCAGACGTAGCAGCTATTTTGAGCAAGGTTCTTGACGTTACTTATCAGTTTAAAGATATCAACAGTTCAAGCGGCGGCTCAAGCTCCGGCGGCAGCAGCTAAGAGACCACAGAAGCAACAACAGAGACTGAAACAGAAACTGAAACTGAAACAGCTGAAGAAACAACAGAGGCTGCAACAGAATCAGCTGAAGAAACAACAGAGGCAGCAGCCGAAGAAACAACAGAGGCTGTTAATATTCCTTATTCTTTCGTAGCTGACAGAGATGCTGAAAGCACAGGTTATGAATCAGGCGCAACAGTTTATTCAGATGATTATATATCTGTAGTGGCTCTTCAGGCTCTTACAATTGAAAATAGTGTATTTACAATCGGAGATTATACATATTCAACATCAGTTAAATCTTCAAGTGTAAACACAAGCGTTTCTGTAGACGGTGCAGCAGCATCTAACTGGAGAATTCATTCTTCATCTTCAATTACAGTAGCTCAGGACTGTACAGTAACAATTGCAACAAAGAACCCGGGCGGCAAGGCTTATTCATTTGCTGTTCTTAACGCTGATGGAACATATACATCTGTTGTAGCTTATGATACTTCCAATACTTCAACAGAAGGAGTTGAGGTTGTATTAAACCTCAGCGCCGGCGATGTAATATATGTTATGGGTTCAGCAACAAACCCCGAAATCTATGCTATTAACGTAGAGGCAGCAGGCAGCAGCGGCGGCGGATCAAACAGCGAAGAAACAACAGTTGAAGAAACAACCGAGGCTGCAACAGAAGAAACCTCCGAAGAGGCAACTGAAGAAACAACAGCCGAAGAAACAACAGCAGAAGAGACCTCCGAAGAAGAATCTTCCGAAGAGAC
>JAJQBF010000135.1 GCA_021203425.1 Clostridiales bacterium
AATTAAGGAAGTGCTGATTTAAAGGAAATGAAAAAGAATTTTACGGAAAAATACTGCGCTCCACGCATAAAGAAAACCTTGAAATTCATAAGAAAAGTCGGTTTTCTTTATAGCTTTTCCGCTTGATTTTTCCGCCGCTGTCGCTAAAATTATTTTTCATATTGAATTATTCAGCATTTCCTTAACCTAAGATTATCTCAGAGAGAGGTGAAACTATGAAAAAAACGGTTTTTGCTTTGATTTTGATATTTACGTTTTTATTAAACATTCATATAATATATGCCGATTCAGATTATTATATAAAGGTAAACAGAGTTACCAACTGTGTTACAATATATGACAAGAGCGGCGAACCTGTAAAAGCTATAATATGCTCCGTCGGAGCGAATAACACTACTCCTCCGGGCACTTTCAACACAAGTCAGCAGCTCCGCTGGCATCATCTTTACGGCGACGAATACGGTCAATACTGTACAAGAATAGTAGATGACATACTTTTTCATTCGGTGCCTTATTACACTTTAAACCCGGGAGATTTAAATATCGATAACTACAATATGCTCGGGCAGGCTGATTCTTTGGGCTGTGTCAGACTTACGGTTGAAGACGCAAAGTGGATTTACGATAACTGCGGCTTAGACACAGAGGTTATAATATTTGACGGAACGGAAGAGGACGACCCCCTTCAAAGACCGGACGCCATAAAGCTTGGGGAGAGGGCGCCTTATACATGGGACCCTACAGACCCGTCGGAGGACAACCCCTATAACAGTCTCGGGGTTAAAATAGTTACCGAGCAGCACGCCAAAACAATTTATCAGGACAGCAGCCAAAACACAGAGGGGTTTTCAGAATATATAAGAAACGGTGTGACGGCTTATGATACGGCAGGAAATGAAATAGATTTTTCTTTTGAAACGAATGCAGATCCTTCGAAAAGCGGCTCTTATGAAATAATCTATACCGCAGAGGACGTTCTCGGCCGTTTCGACAGCTTGGAAACAATGCTTACGGTTTTGCCCTCTGACAGAGATTCCGAAGGTTCATATACAGGCGGCATAGAATTTGTTTCTGCCGTTTCCTCCGAAACAAGCGCTGAAAATTCGGAAATTACAATTACTTCAAAAAATAAAATGAAACTTTTAAGCAGGGGAGATTATGAAAACACCGAATGGCTTTCGGGCTATCTTCGCGGCGGAGTTCACGCTTATGACGCTGACGGGAATGAAACATATTTTTCTCTGGAAACAGACGCAGACCCCACAAAATTCGGGGCTTACGGGGTAACATACAAAGCTGCCGGCTCTTCGGGCGGAACTGCCGTTTTAAGTACTGCTGCGGTGGTTATGCCTTCTTTTATAATTGCCGATAAAATGGGTGTTGACATAGAAACGGAACAGTCTGTAAAGGTTATTTATCAAAATGACAGCCAAAACACATCTTGGCTGCATGAATATTTAAGAAACGGTGTAACAGCCTACAGTACAGCAGGGGACGAAATCGACTTTTCGGTTGAAACCGATGCCGATATGTCAAAATGCGGCTTATACAGAGTTACATACCGGGCGGAAGACTCGACGGGGCGCCGGGCGGATTTAAATATTACGGCTGCGGTTATATCGCCGGCTGTCGGCTCTGATATATATGCGGCTGCCTCACCTTACATAAATACCGGTATAGAGATTGTTACGGAGAAAGCTTTCAGAATTATTTATCTTGATGATGAACAGTATAATGACTGGCTTATGGAGTCACTCTGCAGAAACGTAAGGGCTTATGACGAAGACGGCAAAGAAATCGGGCTTTCTGCCGACGGAAATATTGACCAGACAAAAAGCGGAATTTACAGCCTGACTTATACGGCGGCTGACGATTGGGGACGAATAGGCACAGCCAAAACAAAGGTTTATGTTATCCCTCAGATGCTTGTTGTAAATGCAGCAACAGTTTTGTCACCTACATGGGCAGACAACCCGGACTATGCTTCAGGTATAAGCATAACAACAAAGGAACCCGTAAAGCTGATTTGCAGGAGCAGCCGCCAAAACACATCTTGGCTGTATGAATATTTGAGAAACGGTGTATCGGCTGTAAATAAGGCGGGAAACGAAATAAATTTCTATATAGAAACCGACATAAATATGACGAAACCGGGTATATACAGTGTGATATATACAGCGGAGGATTTTTCGGGTCAGGAAGAAATTCTTGAAAAGAAAGCTTTGGTTGTCAATTCGGCTGTGGGCGCCGGTGTTTTAAAAGCCGCCTCTCCCGAAAGCACTGCCGACACATCGGGCATAAGGATAGAGATGGAGAAAGCCTTCAGAGTTATTTATCTTGATGATGAACAGTATAATGACTGGTTATTGGAGTCACTCTGCCGAAATGTTAAAGCATATGACGGCGAAGAAAACGAAATAGAGTTTTATGCCGAAGGGGATATTGACCAGACGAAATGCGGAATTTACAGCTTAACATACACAGCGGAAGACAGCGAGGGAAGAACGGCAAAAGCCGAAACAAAGGTTTATGTTCTGCCGCAGATGATTCTTGTGAATGCAGCGGCTGCGCTTTCACCGGAATGGGCGGATAACCCGGACTATACTTCAGGTATAAGCATAACAACAAAGGAACCCGTAAAGCTGATTTGCAGGAGCAGCCGCCAAAACACATCTTGGCTGTATGAATATTTGAGAAACGGTGTATCGGCTGTAAATAAGGCGGGAAACGAAATAAATTTCTATATAGAAACCGACATAAATATGACGAAACCGGGTATATACAGTGTGATATATACAGCGGAGGATTTTTCGGGTCAGGAAGAAATTCTTGAAAAGAAAGCTTTGGTTGTCAATTCGGCTGTGGGCGCCGGTGTTTTAAAAGCCGCCTCTCCCGAAAGCACTGCCGACACATCGGGCATAAGGATAGAGATGGAGAAAGCCTTCAGAGTTATTTATCTTGATGATGAACAGTATAATGACTGGTTATTGGAGTCACTCTGCCGAAATGTTAAAGCATATGACGGCGAAGAAAACGAAATAGAGTTTTATGCCGAAGGGGATATTGACCAGACGAAATGCGGAATTTACAGCTTAACATACACAGCGGAAGACAGCGAGGGAAGAACGGCAAAAGCCGAAACAAAGGTTTATGTTCTGCCGCAGATGATTCTTGTGAATGCAGCGGCTGCGCTTTCACCGGAATGGGCGGATAACCCGGACTATCAGTCGGATATAAGAATAACCGCCGAAAAATATGTCAGAACAATTTATCAAAACAGCTATCAGGACACAGAATGGCTTTATGATTATCTCTGCTATGGAATAAGCGCTTATGATGCTGAAGGAAATGAACTTGATTTTACAGTTTCGACAGAGGCAGACCCTTCAGTAAGCGGTGTATATGACGTTATATATACGGCGGAAGACTTATCGGGGCAAAGGGGAAAGCTTAAGACAGTGTTTATAGTTCTGCCTTCGGCGCTTATAGGAAATGCCTCAATGCAGAAAAATTGATTTTGTATATTTTCCGAATTTACGCATAAACTTAAAATGTAATGAAAGCAGACATTCTCATTATTTTAAAGAGCCGTCGGAAATATGATAAAAAATTGCAGAAAAACAAGCTGCCGCTGTAAATATTACAGACCTTTGGAGGGGGATTTTTCCCTGTCCGAAAGAAACGAAAGCTGCGGCAGCTGTGTTTATTTTTCATCGAAAAACTGTCATAAACATTCACTTGACGAAATACCTGATTTTTATGAACAGCCATAGTATAATTTTGTGAATTTGAAAGCGGATAGAGCCTTAAGTTAAGCTTTATCCGCTTGTCTTGTTTTTTTTATATTGGTTCGGCGGGAATTTTCCTTAAAAAATAAGAAATAAATGCCCCTGCCGCTGTGATCACTCCTATAACAGGGTAGAGAGTTATGATTTTGTTTGTCGTTCCGTATATATCCAAAATTCCCTTCATAATACTGCCTGCTGTAAAGGCGGCAATTGCCGAATTCCACAGATTAAAGGAAATTCGGGTTGTTTTTAATGTTTTCCCCAAAAACAAAGCCGTATAAACGGGAACAGCGCCGCCTATTAATGGGAAGACAAAGGCATATATCATATAAAAGGAATATACCTCATGGCTGAAATATTCGTAAACTCTGCCGAAAACCATACAGAAAAGGGATATTGCAAGATAAATAAAACCGGTTTTCTTCATATTAATATCCGATGTATACAATATCACTCACACTCCTTTCCTTTATTGTTTTGCCGTTGGTGGTAGGCTTGTTTATAACCGAGCCGTTAAAATACATTACCGAGGAGCCGCCGCCGTCCAAATTATAGGCTGTTTCCGCTCCCAGCTGACGCATAAACTCCGCCAGCTCATAAAGGGTCAGACCCTCGCTTTCGTCCGTTCGGCCGTCTGCAACAACAAACACATAGTGAAGGTCGTCTATAATCCCTATTGCCGTTCGGGGGTTGCTTGCTTTGGCTTTTCCGACTTCTTCATCGGCTGTTACGGTAATTTCGCCGTTTTCAACAAGCCCGGGACCGAAGGAGAAAATCTGCCATGCTCCGGCGCCAGAAAGTTCTTCGGCGGTTACTTCATCTTCATTTATAATTTCAAATGAACCGTCGTTATATATAACCAAATCCTCTTGGTCTTCAGCCGCCTCATTTCTGTAAAGCACACCGTTTCGGAGTACGTAGCCTTTTTCTCTTGCTCCGTAATAGTCTCCGTTTATTGCCAAAAAGGCTTGATTTTCACCTGCCGTTTCGGAAGTTTTGGCTGTTATATTCTTCCCGTAGACATTTTCGGCAAAGGCGGTTTTTAAAAATTCAGATGAGGTTAGAGTTATATCTCCAACATAAACATCTGTGTCATTTGTTCTGTATTGTGTAACCGTTACCGTAAAGTTTTTGTCGCTGTAAGAATTTTCAGATATTACAGCCGAAGTCATAGGCATATTTTCGGAAAGGGTTTCCGCTGTTTTTTTCTCAGACTCTTCCGTCTCGTTTTTTTCGTCTTTTCCTCTGCTTTCGGGTCTGCTGTGTTTTCCGCCGGAAGGGGGAGAGTGTTTTTTCTCTGACGAAACCGACTCTGCGGCTGATTCACTGACTTCGGAAACAGCCACCGGTGATACTTCCGTTTCAACCTCACTGTAAACTCTTTTTATAACAAATGTATCTAAAACAGTATAAGCCGTTAAGCACGTAAGCGCCAAGCCGTAAAATACAGCCCATACATATTTTTTTCTGAAAAAGTTCATACTGTCTGTTTTCCTCCTTTTTCATTTTCTTTTGCATTAAACACATACAATCTCTGAACAAGCCAGCTTATAATAAAGAAAATCATTTCTGTTAAGGGCTTTGCGGCAAATTTGTTTAAGCCCAAGCCGTATACAAAAAGGTTTAAAACAAGTATGTTTCCGGCTAAAATCAAAACAGTAAGGGATATATATTTGATTCCGGCTTTAAAAACACTTTCTCTGCTTTTAAAAACCAGCCCTCTGTTTACCGAAAAATTTACACTTCCGCTTATTATTCTTGCCAGGATATTTGAGGCGGTAAGACCGAAACTGCCGAAGGACGAAAGCATAACGGAAAAACCGCTGAAAAGAAGATAATCTATAACAAAACAGAAAAGAGATGAGGCGGAAAACTTCAAAATTTCTTTATATATTCTGTAGGAATCTTTAACTGCCGAAAAGTGAGAGCCTTTGTTATTTTCGAAATACATTGTTAAAATAGGCACTTCCTTCACAGGCAGCCCCTTGTCGGCAAAGTAAAGAAGCATATTCATTTCATACTCATATCTTTCCCCGGGAATTTCAAGCATAACCGGCAAAAGCCTGTGGCTGAACCCACGAAGACCTGTTTGAGTATCGTGTATTTCAAGCCCCGTTGAAACTTTAAAGACAAGCCTTGTTATTGAATTTCCCATACGGCTCCTTGCCGGAACATTCTGTTCAAGACTGCGGCTGCCTAAAATAAGCACGTCGGGATTTCTCTCTGCCTCGTCGGCTGCTTTTGCGGCGTCTAAGACAGAATGCTGACCGTCGGCGTCCATTGTGACAACCGTATAAGGCGGCTTAAAATTCTCCCTAATAAATTGAAGACCTGTTTTTAAGGCGCAGCCCTTGCCTCTGTTTTCGCTGTGGTAAATAACAGCTGCATATTCTTCGGCTTTTTCAAATATATCGGCAAAGCCTATGCCGCTGCCGTCATCAACCACTATTATGTCAAAGCCCTCATTATGCGCAATTTCCAAAACGGAAAGCATAAGTTCAGTCGGTTCATAGGCGGGAATAAGTATAATTCGTTTGTTTTCTTCCGTCATATGCATAACCCCCTTCGGTTCTAGTAGTCTGTGTTTTATAAGCCAAATATAAACTGTTTCTATTAAAATACAATGAAGTTTTCAATTAAAAAATTCTTTTTTTGTTAATGTAAAATATATGTTTCGCTAATTAAAAAAGTCTCGTTTTAAATAAGATTTTTACTTGACAGAGTAAATTTACTGTGATATTATGAAAATACAAAAGGGAGTAACTAAAGGCAGTTACCCCTCACCAACGTTTATTAAAAAAGATAGCCGTCAGGTTTTGGGATGCCACGACGGATATCGTTTTGTTATGTTTATGATTATTTTAATTATGCGTATAGTTGCTGAAAAAAGCACAGCAATTGCATAAA
>JAJQBF010000117.1 GCA_021203425.1 Clostridiales bacterium
GTTATTTTATAATTTTACAGATGAAAAGTCAAGGCATTTTGAAAAAATTATAACAATATGAAATAACAGCGGCTTTTACACCGCTGTTTAAGTTTAAATTTATCTTCTGAAAGGCATATCGTTCATATTTCCTTTGTTATTTTGCTGAGGATCGAACTGTCCGTTCCTCTGTGCAAGAGTTGTCGTTTCGGTATGGGGTTCGATTATTGTCTTTTGAGTCGCTCTTTCCGCTGGCCTTTCGGTTACCTTTTGAGTTGCTTTTTCTGCAGCTTTTTCAGTTGTTTTCTGGGTTACTCTTTCTGTGGTTCTTATAACCGGTGTTTCAGTTGTAGTTTCCGCTTTAGGTTCGGCTGTTACAGTCTGTGTGGGAAGTTCGGCAGTGGTTGTTTCTGTTTTTTCTTCAGTAGTAACTTCGACCGCCTTTGTTACGGTTTCATCGGCAGATGTTGCGGTTTCCGTAGGTATTTCGGCTGTAGGTATTTCTAAATGGGGTGCGTTTGTGTGCGGCTCAGACGTGGGAATTTCAGGCTGAGATTCTGTTGTTTCCTCTGTGGAAGGTTCTTCAAAGCTGAATGACTCCGGTTTCGGTCTTGTTTCGTCTTCAGGACGGAACTCAGGTTCATTTTCACCGGGTTTAAATCCGTCTTCCGGCTGTTTGGGTTCGTCCTTAGGGGGTTCCGGCTTATCCTCAGGAGGATTTACAACTATTATAACAGGCTGTTCATATTTATATTTGCGTTTGTTATATGAACTGTTTGTGCTATAGTAATATCTTCTTGCCTCACTTCTTTTGGCTCTTGCGGCCGCTGTGTTTATGCTGCAGCTTTCCTCTTCATAAACTGCACCTGTATAGGCTTTTATTTCATAGTTATACTCTTCGTCTTCGTCTGTAAGAATATGAACATCGTAAATAAGCTCATCGCCTTCTTCTGTCCAAACAAGACCTGCTGTTTTTGCAACGATTTCTTCATCATCGGAAAGAATTATTTCTTCTTCAGCTGCCTCCAAGGCTTCATAAGGACCTATAAGGCTGTCATAATCGATTTCGCTGTCATATTCATAGTCTTCATATTCAAAGTCATCGTCAATAAAATAAATATCATAATCGTCTTCGTCAAACTCATGGTCTGTGTCTATTATATGAGCCTCAAGGATTTCGTCCTCTGTGCCGTCAAAAAGATAAACATACCTTGTGCTGCCGATGTAAAAAACAACCTTGTGTTCGTCGGCGCTTTCAATGTCGATTTGTCCGTCTTCGTCTTCAACGGAAGTAATAGCCGTATTAATGTTTCTGACAACGGCGTCCGAACCGAAAACAGTTAAGCATGAACCTGACCCGAAAGTCAAAGCGGTTATTAAAAATGCTGAAATTATCTGCTGCTTCATATTACAACCTCCTCATAAAATTAAGATAAAATATATAACGTTCTTGTTTTCCCGAAAGAGAATATCCTCTTAAAGTTGTTGGTATAATTATATTTTATACCTGATTTTGCCGAAAGTCAAATTAAGTTTATGAAAAAAAGATTAAAACAGTCTGAAAAAAGTGTGATATTATGAAACCACTCCGGCTGAAACAGAGGTCTGCGTTGCGCAAACCTCTGTTAATATTACTGTTGATGTTTTTATTTGTCGTTGTAGCCGGTGGGGTGGGTTTTGTGCCAATTCCAGGCACTTTCTATAATTTTGGTGAGAGTATTGAAACGGGGAGTCCAACCTAATTCCTTCATTGCTTTTTCACTTGATGCAATAAGGGTTGAGGGGTCGCCGGCTCTTCTGCCTTCGATTACTGCTTTTATTTCTTTTCCTGTAACTCTTCTTGCCTCTTCAACAACCTCTTTTACGCTGAAACCCTTGCCGTTGCCTAAATTGTAAACAGCGCTTGTTTCGTCTCTGAACAGCTTTTCTATTGCCTTTATGTGAGCATCTGCAAGATCTGTAACGTGTATATAATCTCTTACACAGGTGCCGTCGGGGGTGGGGTAATCATTACCGAACATAGCAATCTGCTCCCTTTGACCGAGGGCAGTCTGTAAAATTATGGGGATTAAGTGGGATTCGGGAGAGTGATCCTCGCCGATTTCGCCGCTTATATGCGCCCCGGCTGCATTAAAATAACGCAGTGCAACATATTTTATGCCGTAAGCGGCATCGCTCCATTTTAAAATCTTTTCCACTGTCAGCTTTGACTCGCCGTAAGGGTTTGTGGGAAAAGTTCTGTCGCTTTCCAAAATAGGTATGTTTTCCGGTTCACCGTATGTTGCAGCTGTGGAAGAAAAAACGATTTTCTTTACACCGGCTCTGACCATAGCCTCAAGAAGTCTTACTGTTCCGTAGACATTGTTGTCAAAATATTTTAAAGGCTCCGAACAGCTTTCCCCCACAAGTGAAAAAGCAGCAAAATCTATAACCGCATCGATTTTGTTCTCGCTGAAAACCTTATCAAGAAAGGTGGAATCTCTTAAATCGCCTTCATAAAACGAAGCATCTTTATGAACAGCGGCTCTGTGCCCCTTGCAAAGATTGTCTGCCGCAACTACACTGTGTCCCTGTTCAATCAGTTCATAAACGGTATGGCTGCCTATGTATCCCGCACCGCCGCAAACCAAAATATTCATATGCCGTCCCTCCAAAAACAAATTTTTATGTAACATTTTTATATATGAATTATATCACATTAAAAAAACGATTACAACAATATAAAAATATAAAAAAAAAATAAAACCGCCTCTTTTGACGAGACGGTTTTTGTGTATTTATAAGATTATTTTAGTTTGCTGAGCTTGAACCGATTTTAGCCTGGTTTACCTTTATGCCGGGGCCCATTGTTGCTGTAAGAACAACACTTCTTAAATATTGTCCTTTTGCTGCCGAAGGTCTTGCTTTTATAACAGCGTTCATAAGGGTATTGAAGTTTTCGAGAAGTTTATCGGTTTCAAATGAAGCCTTGCCGACGGGAACATGGATAATGTTTGTTTTGTCAAGACGGTATTCGATTTTACCTGCTTTAATTTCCTTAACAGCGTTTCCTATATCCATAGTAACTGTTCCTGCCTTGGGGTTGGGCATAAGACCCTTGGGACCTAAGATACGGCCTAAACGACCTAACTGACCCATCATATTGGGTGTTGCAACGATAACGTCGAAATCGAACCAGTTTTCGCCCTGAATCTTAGCGATCATATCTTCTGCGCCTACGAAGTCAGCTCCTGCTGCCTCGGCCTCATTTGCCTTGTCACCTTTAGCTATAACTAATACACGAATCTTTTTACCTGTACCATTTGGAAGTACAACAGCACCACGAACCTGCTGGTCTGCGTGCCTTGAGTCTACACCTAAACGAATATGTGCTTCAATAGTTTCATCGAATTTTGCTGATGCTGTCTTCTTAACAAGCTCTACAGCCTCATTAGGATCATAAAGCTTTGACTTTTCGATAAGCTTAGCACTTTCCTGATATTTTTTGCCTCGTTTCAAATTAAGTTCCTCCTTATGTGGTATTATCGGGAAGATACCCCTCCCACTGTTTTAACGGGTTTTAAATTATTTCTTAAGCCGGAAACAGGATTAGTCTTTAACAACGATTCCCATACTTCTTGCAGTACCCTTAATCATACTTACAGCGGCCTCTAAACTTGCGGCTGTTAAGTCGGGCATCTTTGTTTCGGCAATTTTCTTAACGTCTTCATAAGAAACAGTAGCAACCTTTTCCTTGTTGGGCTTTCCTGAGCCTGACTGAATGTTTGCTGCTTTTTTAAGAAGAACGGCTGCCGGGGGTGTTTTTGTTACGAAAGTAAAGGACTTATCCTGGAAAACAGTAATAACAACAGGAATAATAAGACCTGCGTCCTTCTTTGTTCTTTCGTTGAACTCCTTACAAAAGCCCATAATGTTAACACCCTGCTGACCGAGTGCGGGACCAACCGGGGGAGCCGGGGTTGCCTTGCCTGCGGGAATCTGTAATTTTACATAACCTTGAATTTTCTTTGCCATAACGGCACCTCCTATAAATGTGGTAATTGCGGGATTTTCCCTCCCACCGGGAGAGCTGCGTTTATTCTTGCAGACTCTCTTTTCATAAATGCTTACTTAAAAAATTATTTACCGTATAAGATAATCTCTTGCGGCTTAAATACTGCTGACTTGGCTGAAGTCAAGCTCAACGGGGGTTTCTCTGCCAAATATAGAAATTTTAACAACAACGGAGCGTTTGTTAAGATTAATTTCCTTAATGATTCCCGTGGAGTCTTTAAAGGGACCGTCGTTTACAAGTATGGAATCGCCAACTCTGTGGTCGAAAGAGATAACCTTGCTCTTTTCAAGCCCGCTAAACCTGACCTCTGCGTCTGAGAGGGGCTGGGGCTTTGAGTAGTCTGTTCCCACAAAGCTTGTTACGCCTCTTGTGTTTCTGACAAGATACCATGTGTCGTCGGTTAATATCATCTTTACAAATACATAACAGGGATATTTCTTTCTTAACCCCGTTTTTTTTGTTCCGTCGCTTTTTATTTCGGTATATTCTTCTTTGGGTATGTGAAGTTCACAGATTAAATCCTCGATTCCTCGGTTTTTAACTGTTTTTTCAATATCTCCCATAACCTTGTTTTCATGACCCGAATAGGTATGAATCACATACCATTTGGGTTCCTGTGTTTCAGCCATTTCATCACCCCGTGTTGATTATTTTACTAAAGTTATAAGTGCCTGATAGAGATATTCGAAAACTTCGTCATATCCCCAAATAATAACAGCAACTATAACCGAAAGACAGATAACTGTTACTGTCTGTTTGAAAAGCTCTTCTTTTGAAGGCCAGATTATTTTCTTAAATTCGCCTACGTGCTTGTTGACGAATTTCTTTGCGGAGCCTTTGGAGTTTTTCTTTTCTGGTACGTTTTTGGTGTTTTTTTCTTCCATTTAAATATGATACCCCTTTCTTTTAAAAAGGTACATCAAAACAAAATATATCTTACGAAATTATTTTGTTTCTCTGTGAGTCGTGTGTTTATTGCAGAATTTGCAATATTTCTTAGTTTCCATTCTTTCGGGATGTACTCTCTTATCTTTCATCGTATTGTAGTTACGCTGTTTACATTCAGTACACGCTAAGGTAATTCTCGTTCTCAAAACCCTCACCTGCCTTTATAATCATTTACTTTGTCGCTTATGCGCCGATATTTATATAGTACAAAAAAAGACGGTTTCACGTCTGTTTAAAATAATAACACATAAACCCGTCTTATGTCAAGATTTTTTTGAGAATTTGCAAAAATTTATTAAAGCTCAGACCGCACTGTTTCCGAAAGCAATTCCCTTATCGGCGGCTGCGGCTTTAATATTATATTCCGTTTTTGACACAATAGTAATATAGCCTTCTTCTTCAAGCTTTTCAAGCGCCTTTTTTGTCTTTTCCGCCCAGGGATCTTTCTTGAGCTTAAAGTTAAGACTGTCGCCGCCGCATACGTATGACTGATATATTCTTTCCAATATTTTCTGTTCGTAATCGTTCACGTTATCCCTCCTGAAATCTTTTTCTTTCAATAATTATATATCACAGCCGCCTTTTTTGCAATATAAATATTTTGTTTTAAAAGCTCGCCGCCTAAATCTCTCCTGTTATCCTAAAAAACAGCTTTTATTTCTTTAGAAGTAAATAAAAAGAAAACACGCTGTAACACATCTGTAACAATAGTGTGGTATACTGTAATTGTGTAGAAGTGAGCAAATACATACCATCTTTTAGAAAGGAGCGAAACTGATGATAATTAAAAAAATAAAATATATGCTTTTAATTTCATTTTGTTTTATGGCCTTTCAGGCTGTAAGTGTTTTTGGCGCTGCTCCTTCACAGGTGGCATACTTTTCAATCGCTGAGGGGTTTGATACAACAAAAAGTTATGAGGCTACCTTCAACGCAACAAGAGTTATCTCGGGTACTGCCGACAAGGGCGCTTCTATAAATATATCCGTTTACGACCCGGAGGTCGTTGTAAACGGTTCATACAGCAGGCTGTCAAGCTACAACTTGGTTGTAGGTCAGTCGGGAATTTTCCGTCAGACTATCGACTTAAAGCTGGGCAAGAACCTTGTTGTTGTTACCGCTTCTTATAACGGAGAATCTGTATCATATCAAACAACGATTAACCGGAAGGAAAGCCAAATACAGTCTGATTTGGACGGTATTATTGTGCTGCCCGGTCAAAAATACGCTTTTAATTACACTGCTAAATAGCTTATATGAAAAAAGGAGGCAATTATGTATAATTTTTTAAAAAATTTTCTGGTCGCCTTTTTAGTAATATTAGCTCTTTATCAGACCAAAGAATTATGGTTTGAAGATTATTCAAGCCATAATTTTTTTTATACTGTTTTACATGAGGGCTTGGGAAACCAAAATACGGCTGTGACAAACAGCGAGGCCGAATACGGTGTTGTAAATAACGGAACGGGAAAGTTTGTTTTAACCTATGAAAAAGAAAACGTCAACTCAATGGCGGCGGTTGTTTCGAAAGCCGGTGCGGCTGCGGTTAAAAGCGGCGCCCCTCAGATATATGAAAGATATAATTTACAAAATATAATAAAGCACAGATGTATTGGTCTTCACTACGGCTTTTTTCTTTCGGGAGAGGATTTTTCGGAGCGTTACGGCATAGGCAGCTATGAGGATATGCGCGAAT
>JAJQBF010000112.1 GCA_021203425.1 Clostridiales bacterium
GTTTAAATCAATTTAAATCGGCACTTTCCCAATCAAGGTAAAGTGCCGAAAATTTATTAAATTAAAATTTAAAGGTATCCTTAAGCCCGAGCCACTTTTGATCCTTATCGCTTAAGTTTAAAGGCGTGCCGTCTTCAAGAGTATATCCTTCGGCACTTGCCGTTCCTTTATATTCTCCCTTTACTTTAGGCCAGTTTATACCTATTTCGGGGTCGTTCCAAGCCATTCCGCCTTCATCATTGGGGTGATAAAAATCATCACACTTATAGCAGAATTCCACCGTATCGGAAAGAACTAAAAAGCCGTGAGCAAACCCTCTGGGAATAAGAAACTGTTTTTTATTTTCTTCAGTCAGCTCAATTCCGTACCACTTGCCATAGGTTTCACTTCCGGAACGAAGGTCAACGGTCACATCAAAAACAGCCCCTTTAATTACCCTTACCAATTTTGTCTGGGGGAAATTTTTTTGAAAATGCAAACCCCGAAGAACTCCCTTTGTCGACATAGACTGGTTATCCTGAACGAATACTATGTCAATTCCGATCTCTTCCATATCCCTTTGACTGTAGGTTTCCATAAAATATCCTCTGCTGTCACCATGAACAGCCGGTTCAATAACACATAAGCCCTTTATACCGGCTAAATCCTTTTCCGCTTTTATTTGTCCCATTGTTTATACCTCGATTTCCTTTAAATATCTCTTTACGGCGTCCTGCCATGTGGGCAAAGGCTTAAAGCCGTTTTCCGCTAATTTGCTCTTATCAAGACGGCTGTTAAAAGGACGTGCTGCCTTTGAAAGACCGTACTCCTCCGTTGTTACGGGAATAACATTTGCACTGCAGCCTGCCTGTCTGTAAATCTCTTTTGTAAAGTCATACCATGATATATAGTCGCCTTCGTTTGTGGCATGATAATAACCGTATTTTTCGGTTTCCGCCATATCGACTAAAAGCCTTGCAAGGTCATAAGTGTAAGTGGGTGTACCTATTTGGTCATTGACAACACGAACGGTATCGTGAGTTTTTCCCACATTCAGCATAGTCTTAATAAAGTTTTTGCCGTTAAGACCGAAAACCCATGCAATACGCACGATAAAATACTTGTCCATTGTTTTGCTTACGGCAAGCTCCCCTTCAAGCTTAGTCTGTCCGTAAACATTCATAGGCTTATAGTCCTTACAATCCGGTTTCCATGGTTCTGTTCCCTGACCGTCAAACACATAGTCTGTACTTATGTAAATCATTTTACAGTCAAGCTTTTTGCAGCTGTTAGCAATATTCTGTGTTCCGCCGGCATTAACTCTGCGTACAAGTTCAACCTTGTCGTCGTCCTCTGCCATATCTACTGCTGTCCATGCTGCGCAGTGTATAACCACATCGGGGTTAACCTCTGTAATCGCCTTGTCTACAGCCTCTTCATCTGTAATATCAAGGGATATATAAGGCGCCGAAACAACAGCCGAGCCGTCAGCCACACCGGAGTAAGCAGCCGCAACATCGCTGCCGATTCCCTCATATCCTCTTTTATAAAGTTCATTAATTACATCATGGCCGAGCTGTCCGCCGACCCCGGTTACAAATACTTTCATTTTATCTGTCTCCATACATTTTATCGTAGTAGTTTTGATATTCGCCGCTTATAATTGTTTCCCACCATTCACGGTTTTCAAGATACCACTTAATCGTCTTCTTTATTCCGTCTTTAAACTTTGTCTCGGGCAGCCAGCCAAGCTCATTGTGAATCTTTGTAGGGTCAATAGCATATCGCATATCGTGACCCTTTCTGTCTGTTACATAAGTGATTAAGCTTTCGGGCTTTCCAAGCTCATGACAAATTATCTTTACAATGTCAATATTTCTCATTTCATTGTGTCCGCCTATGTTATAAACCTCTCCTACCCTGCCTTTGTGAATAACAAGGTCGGTAGCTCGGCAGTGATCTTCAACATATAACCAGTCACGAACATTAAGACCTTCTCCGTAAACAGGAAGAGGCTTGTCATTCAATGCATTGGCAATCATAAGGGGAATCAGCTTCTCGGGGAAGTGATAAGGACCGTAGTTGTTGCTGCAGCGTGAAATAGTTACAGGCAAGCCGTAGGTTCTGTGATATGCCAATACCAAAAGATCGGCAGATGCCTTTGAACTGCTGTAGGGGCTGCTTGTATGAATGGGGGTTTCCTCAGTAAAAAATAAATCCGGACGGTCTAATGGCAAATCTCCGTATACCTCGTCTGTGGAAACCTGATGATATCTTGTTATGCCGTATTTACGGCAGGCGTCCATTAAAACACTTGTTCCTATGATATTTGTCTGTAAAAAAATTCCCGGGTCTTCAATAGAACGGTCAACATGGCTTTCAGCCGCAAAGTTTACAACCATATCCGGTTTTTCTTCTTCGAATAATTTATATACAGCCTCTCTGCCACAGATATCCGCTTTTACAAATCTGAAATTGGGGTTATCCATAACAGATGCCAGTGTTGAAAGATTTCCTGCATATGTCAGCTTGTCTAAACATATAATTCTGTAGTCGGGGTGAACGTCAAGCATATGAAATATAAAGTTGGAACCTATGAATCCGGCGCCGCCTGTTACAATAATAACCATATTTTATTTACCTCTTTCTTTTTTTATTAATGAAGAACATCAAGATATTTGCCGTCGAGAACGTCTTTTAAATATTGACCGTATTGATTTTTCTTCAAAACCTCATATACCTTCAACACATCTTCTTTGCTGATCCAACCGCTGAGATATGCTATTTCTTCAAGACAGCCAACCTTTCTGTGCTGATGCTGTTCCACTGTCTTTACGAAATTAGTTGCGTCAACAAGGCTTTCTTGTGTTCCGGTATCAAGCCACGTAAAGCCCTGACCTAAAAGTTCAACATTCAGCCTTCCGCTTTCCAAATAAATTCGGTTTAAATCTGTAATCTCAAGCTCACCTCTTGCAGATGGCTTAAGATTTTTTGCATATTCTACAACCTTATTGTCATAGAAATAAAGACCGGTTACACAATAATTACTCTTTGGCTTAGAGGGCTTTTCTTCAATAGATATGGCTTTTCCGTTTTCATCAAACTCTACAATACCGAAACGTTCCGGATCGTCGACATAATAGCCGAATACTGTAGCGCCGATTCCGCTTTCTGCATTATGCACCGCTGCCTTAAGTCTCTTTTTTAAGCCGTGACCGGCAAAAATATTGTCGCCCAAAACCATTGCCACAGTGCTGTCGTCTATAAAATCCGAGCCGATTATAAATGCCTGGGCAAGCCCGTCAGGTGAAGGCTGAACGGCATATGAAAGCTGTACACCGAACTGGTTTCCGTTTCCGAGAAGTTCTTTAAACCTCGGTGTGTCCTGGGGTGTTGAAATAATAAGAATATCTCTTATACCTGCGTTCATTAGAACCGACATGGGGTAATAAATCATAGGCTTATCATATATGGGAAGCAGCTGTTTTGATATTACCTTTGTCAGCGGATACAGACGTGTACCGGAGCCTCCGGCTAAAATAATCCCTTTCATTATGCTTTTACCTCGTTAGTTAATAAATTGTTTACTGCGGTTTCTTAGAGAAGAGAGCTTAATCTCTTCTGAATAAATCTCTTGTATAAACCTTTTCCATACAGTCATCTAACTCTGCGCTGTATCTGTTGGCTATAATCGCATAGGATTCTTTTTTGAATTCCTCCAAATCATTGACAACCATACTGCCGAAGAATGTACTGCCGTTTTTGAGGGTCGGTTCATAAACAATAACTGTAGCGCCTTTAGCTTTAATTCTCTTCATAACACCCTGAATAGAAGACTGACGGAAATTGTCTGAGTTGCTCTTCATTGTCAGTCTGTAAACACCGATTACACAAGGTTTTTCTTCGCCCACTTCATAGTCTCCATGGTCACAATAATCATAATAGCCCGCCATATTTAAAACACGGTCGGCAATAAAATCCTTCCTTGTTCTGTTGCTGTCTACAATTGCCTGAATGAGATTTTCCGGCACATCGGCATAATTTGCCAAAAGCTGTTTTGTGTCCTTCGGCAGGCAATATCCGCCGTAGCCGAAAGAAGGATTGTTATAATGTGAGCCAATACGTGGGTCTAAACATACACCGTTTATAATTTCCTGAGTATTTAAGCCTTTTGTTTCGGCATAGGTGTCCAGTTCATTAAAATAAGAAACTCTCAGAGCAAGATATGTGTTTGCAAAAAGCTTAATAGCCTCCGCCTCTGTAAAGCCCATAATCAGCGTATCGATGTCTTCTTTTATTGCCCCTTCCTGAAGAAGACCGGCAAATACCCTTGCCGCCTCGGCAAGCCTTGCGTTTTTAACATCTGTTCCTATAATAATTCGGCTGGGATATAAATTATCGTAAAGCGCCTTTGACTCTCTTAAAAATTCGGGGCTGAACAGAATATTGTCACAGTGTAATTTTTCCCTTATACTTACCGCATAACCTACCGGAACGGTAGACTTAATTATCATAACCGCATTGGGGTTGCTCTCTATAACAAGATTAATTACATCTTCAACGGCAGAAGTATCGAAATAATTCTTTTTAGAATCATAGTTTGTTGGCGCCGCAATAACAACAAAATCAGCCTCGGAATAAGCGGCTGCTCCGTCAAGAGTAGCCGTTAAATCAAGCTCTTTTTCCGCAAGATATTTTTCTATATATTCATCTTGAATCGGAGATATTCTGTTATTAATTTTTTCCACTTTGTCGGCAATACTATCTACCGCCGTAACACTGTTATGCTGAGCCAAAAGTGTTGCAATAGAAAGCCCCACATATCCGGTTCCCGCCACTGCAATTTTATATTGTTTCTTCATTTTGTTCATTTGATTTAACGCTCCTCTTAAATCGTTTTTCTCTTATTTACTGTTCATTGTATTCAGTTTATCATTTTTATATATACAAGTCAAGAGTTTTAAAGTTAAATCAATTATGCACAGCAGCAGTTAACTTATATTTTACAATAAATCTGCCTTCTTAAGTATTCTCAGTGAAAGAGCTAATGCCTGTTCTCTTGTGGCAGCGGCATAGCCCTCAGCCTCCTGTTCAACAGTTGTGTTTTTAGGCGCAAAATGATTTGCGTCTACTCCCGTAACAATTCCCATTTCAGACATATAATAAACCGAATCCCTTGCAAAATCTGAAATATCTTCATCATCGTCAAATTTCTTTGATACCGAACCTGCCAAAAGGGCATATTCGCTGTCTGTTTCTATTGTCCATTCGGGATATTTATATTTTTTAAGTGTTCTCGTAAGCATTGTAACAAGCTGTTCCCTGTTTATATCGGCATAGGGTTCGAAGGTAACAGGTGAAGTACCTACGGCTATGTCAAGCTTATACGCCTTCTGAATATCGGAATAATTTTCCAAACCGTCAACATCGTTAAAAGGAAGACTTTCTTCCGAAGTTACA
Organism: Clostridiales bacterium; assembly: GCA_021203425.1. Lineage (GTDB taxonomy): Bacteria > Bacillota > Clostridia > Lachnospirales > CAG-274 > JAJQCI01. The sequence goes on from JAJQBF010000112.1 coordinate 5,440, forward strand.
GTTTCTCCCGTCAGTGCCTCATAAAGCTTAAGGGAGACAGACGCAAACTCGGCTCTGGAAATATTTTCTTTTAAATCTTCTTCAACTAAAAATTCGGGAATAAGGTCGTTTTCGTAAGCCTCCTGAATTTCAGGCGTTGACCAGTTTGAAGTTGACTTTTTAAATCCAAGTGTATCCCATTCACAGACAAAACCCTTTATTGTGTCGGTATTCGGGCGGAAGTCATTCCACATTCCCGTTGTAGAATAATCTGTCGCTGTATCGTTGGCATATATTCCTATATATATTTCGTCACTGTCAGTATTTTCATATTTATATGTAGGCTCGCCGTCGTCCCAATGTGTATATGAAAATTCTTCCCCTGTTATCCAATGCCAGCTTTTTTCCGAGGCATCTCTTGTAACCACCAAGCCAGCAGGCTCTGTTTGACTCTTTTACAATTTCTTCAACAAAATCCTGTTCTCCGCCGGTTGTAATTACAGCCAAATGACCGCCTAAACTTTCACAATATTCTTCGGCAGTTTCCCACAATTTGTAGTCTTTATAAACTATGTAGGAATGACCGTTATATTCAACAGCGTCTTCCGGTATGTTTGCGGTAACCTTGTTTTGAACCTGTACTGTCTTCTCGATTTCGCAAATAAACCCTATGGTATTCGACCCGAAATTATCTTCTTCACCGGGGTAAACATTGTCATAATACATATCGTTCCACTTAAAACGCTCCCTTTTACTTTTAACCGGATTCGCATTATTGTAAATATGCACATAATCCTCTGTTTCCCCGTCGGATCTGCTGCAGTTATTGGGTTCACCGTTATCCCAGTTTGAATATTCAAAAGCCTCTCCCGTTACCCACTTAGGTTCGTTTTTCATTGTCAAACCAATCCAATACTGCTTTTTGTCTCCGGTTTCCATTAAGATTTCTATTGCTGCCTGTTCGGCGGCAGACGTAATTGTTGCTAAATAGCCGCCGTTATCTTTGCAATATTCATATGCCTCGTTCCACGTCATAGATTCGTCATATACTTCATATGTATGACCTCCCGAAGTAATTGAATTAACCGGTGTCAGGTTTTTTGCGGCAGCACACTGAACCGAAGGGCAAACCATCGCCGCTATTAAAGAAATAACTACTAATTTTTTCATATTTTTACCTCCCTGTAATAAT
>JAJQBF010000037.1 GCA_021203425.1 Clostridiales bacterium
CTATAATATTATGGGAAGTATTATAAATAATTTTAAAATAATTTTAAAACTCGAAAGGAAGATAAATAATGAGTATATTTAAGATTACCGAAGATATTGTTTATATAGGCTGCAATGACAGAAAAATAGACCTTTTTGAAGGTCAGTATGTTGTTCCGGAGGGAATTTCATATAATTCATATATTATAAAAGATGAAAAAATTGCCGTTATGGATACGGCAGATAAGAATTTCGGAAAAGAATGGCTTGAAAATCTTGAAGAGGCTTTAGAGGGCAAAAACCCGATTATCTTGTAATTTCTCATATGGAGCCGGATCACGCATCAAACATAGTTAAGCTGGCTGAAAAATATCCCAATGTTAAAATTGTGGGAAATGCAAAAACATTTGTTTTCTATAATCAGTTTTTTTGATTTGGATATTTCAGACAGGAAGGTTGTTGTAAAAGACGGCGATGTTCTTGATTTAGGCGAGCATAAACTTCATTTTGTTTTTGCCCCTATGGTACACTGGCCTGAGGTTATGGTTACATATGACGAAAAGGATAAAGTATTGTTCTCAGCTGACGGTTTCGGAAAATTCGGTGCTCTTGACGCTGATGAAGACTGGGCTTGTGAGGCAAGAAGATATTATTTCAATATTGTAGGAAAATACGGTGCACAGGTTCAGGCTCTTCTCAAGAAGGCTGCAGCCCTTGACATAGAAATTATATGTCCTCTTCACGGACCCGTCTTAAAGGATAATTTAGACTACTATATTGATAAGCATAATGTTTGGAGTTCATATAAGCCCGAGGACAAGGGCGTAACAATCGCTTACGGCTCAATTTACGGAAATACCGCAAATGCAGCAAAGAAACTTGCTGAAATTCTCAAGGCTAAGGGCGAAGAAAATGTTTCTTTATTCGATTTGGCAAGAGATGATATGGCGGAGGCAATTGAAGATGCTTTCAGATATGACTGTATTGTTGTAGGTTCTTCAACCTATGACGGAGGGCTTTTCCCCTGTGTTGAAGACTTCCTTCATCATCTGAAAATAAAGAACTACCAAGGCAGAACAGCCGGAATAATAGAAAACGGAACATGGGCACCTGTTTCGGGAAAGCAGATAAAAGCTTATTTTGAGAGTATGAAAAATATAACAGTTCTTGAAAATACCGTTACTATTAAGTCAGTATTGAAAGATGAAAGCGCTCTTGAAAAATTAGCAGATGAAATTATAAACAGATAAAAAACATAAAATGTTTAATTTTACTTCTTGCACAGAGTCGTTTTTTGGTATACAATAGTATTAGGAAAATAGTTCAGCCGCGGGTTTTCGGCAGGGACCTCTGTGTAAACTCGTTTATTAAAGAAGTTTCTGCTGAGAAACCACGAGCGGAGCGCCAAATAACGAGCAAAAATTGAGCCGCAAGGCGGTGTCGACTGCGTATAGCAGGTGCTTTGCGAGTGATTTGGCTGAACCGTAACGATTTTAGGGATTGACAAAATATATATAGAAACTGTGTAAGCTGAGAGAGGTGATTATATGGCAGGTAATAATTCGGGAGGAAGAGATTCGGAACGCAGCAGAAAAGCAGCAGACAAAATAGCGGAGCAGAGAAGAAGAAAAACCGCTCTTGAAGATATGCAGGGACCCCGTCTTAATAAAAACAGAAACACTAAGGAAGCCCCAAGACTTTCGTCTCGTAATGACTCTTCAAGAACAAATACACGTCAAAGAACAAGTGCAAGTAATAACGGTCGAAGAACAACGTCTAAAAAAAGCGGAAACAACGGAAGAAAAATTGAAATTTTTCCGGCCGGAGCAAATGTATATTCAAAACAGAAGGCTCCTAAAAAAAGCCTTTTCGGAAAAAGACCTGCTATACCTGCTTTGGGCAGCGGAAGAATAATAGCCGGTGTTGTTATTGTTTTCTTTGTGCTTTTGGCTTTGCGTATGCTTACGAACAAAAACGCTGTGGAGGTTTTTGTAGACGGAACATCTGTGGGTATTGTTCTTGATAAGAGCTATACAGAGGATTATATTATCGAAACCTGCGAGGCAAAGCTTGTTTCTTCACTGGGCACAAATGTTGAAATAACAAGTGATATAACCGTAAAGAAAATCCATGCCGGAAAGAATGACGAAAATGTTTCAACGGGAGATTACCTTCTTAAAACAGTAAACGATGCTGTTGCTTATAATGTTGAGGCTACCGCAATTATGATAAACGGTACGGAAATGGCTGTTGTTTCAAATATAGAATCCGCTCAGACTGTTGTTGACAGAATTCTTTCGGAACACAGTCTTTCATATATCGATGATATATCAAGTATTGTTGAAGGTCCCGAAATACAAGGTCTTGAATTTACATCAAAATTTGTTGACGGAACCGAAATCGTCACAACAGACAGAGCATATGAACTTCTTAACGGAACAAAGCAGCAGACGGTTATATATATTGTAGAAGCAGGCGACAGTTTCGGCAAGATTGCAAACGCCTACGGTATTTCCGTTTCCGAGCTTATGGAAGCAAACCCCAATATAGGTGACGCAACGAATATTTATGCCGGAGATGAAATAAAGGTAAATGCAACTGTATCTGTTCTTGATATAAAGGTTGTTACACAAACAGTAGACAGGTCAAGCGGCAGCGCTGTTATTGTTAAGACGACATATATAAACGGAATAGTTACCGATACGGCGACTATGGACAGCAGCTCATCATCTTCAGGAGATGAAACCGGTGAGGACACAGAGTCTTCCGATGATTCGGATTCGTCCGGCGAAGTCTCAGATGAGTATTCAGGTGAAGACACAGAAGAATAATTTTTAAACGAAAAGGACTGCTTACGAGGCAAGCTGATTTTGCTCGGGAGCAGTCTTTTTGCTGAACTGTAACTATTTTATTATTATGCTCGAAAAAGATATTTCGGTTTTCTTGACATAGCTTTTAAAATATTATAAAATGAAAATGTAACAAATATATGGTTTATTTGAAAGGGTATTTTATGGAGACGCTGAACGAGGCAGGGAAAATTGCATATTACGACAATGAATACAGATTGTATGATGAGCAGTTGAAGAAAACGCTTGCCATTAAAATTTTCTTGGCAGTTATTTTAAAAATGTGTTTAGATGAATTTAAAGACTTTGATAAGTATGACATTGCAGAAAAGCTTATTGAGGGTGAGCCTGTAATTTCTTCTGAAACTGTCAATAAAGATGAACAGGAAATTCTTGAGGGCATGGATAGAGAAGATTTGTCAAAGGACGAGGGGCTTGTTAGGTACGATATTTTATTTTATGCTTATGTTCCGTCGCAAAAAGGAACGGTTAAGTTTATAATTAATATTGAGGCTCAACAGGATCAAAGAACCGGTTATCCTCTTTTAAAACGTGCGGTATATTACTGCTCAAGGCTTATTTCAGCCCAGTATAACCGTGAGTTTAAAAATTCCCGATATGAAAAGCTTAAAAAGGTATTTTCAATCTGGATATGTTTTGATGCATCTAAGGATAATCAAAATACGGTAACGAGATTTTCTCTTGCACATGATAATATGATAGGTGAGGCAAAGTATAAGGTTGAAGACTATGATCTTCTTGAAATAATTATGATTTGTCTCGGAGACTTTGATGATGAAAATAACAGAGATGTTATAAGATTTATAAACACCTTAACCCGAAAAAATTTAGAACCTGAGGAAAGACTAAGTGCTTTAAAAAACGTATATGATATTAACATAACCAATCAAATAAAAAGCGAGGTGACTACTATGTGCAACGTAAGCTACGGAATCGCAAAAAGAAACAGAGAAGAAGAAAGAGAGACAACTCTTGTCGGTGCAGTTAAAAATTTAATGAAAAATTTAGATATACCGGTCGATCAGGCTTTGAAACTTATAGGAGTACCTGAAGATGAATATTCAAAATATCGCAAGCTCACAGCTGAGTAAATGCTAATCCTTCAATTTTATAAACAATATAAAAAGCCGTAGATGTTCTTTTCCCGATTTATTAATTTTGGGAAAACACATTTACGGCTGTTATATTGTAAGAATATTATATGTTTACAGTTTAAAGCTTACTTAAAATCGTATATTCAACTATCCAACCGAAAACATCTATAAAATAGCCCAAGGCTATATCCCTCGGGTAGTGTATTCCGCAGACAACCCTTGAAAGACCGGTGAATATTGCCAAAATTATAAATGCCGAGCCTAAACAGATTAGGGGAAGGCTGTCAAAGCCAACGGCGGTTTGAGTAAAGACCAAGGCAATAACTACAGCACAGGCAGCATGATTGCTGGGACAAGACGGGGAGGTTTTGTGCTCAAGAAGGGGCTTTATATCATTTTCCTGAAAAGACCGTTTTTTGTTAAGCTTAATTCTTGTAAAATTGTTTATGTGATATACCGTAAAGGGTATAAATATATACATAAACTGTTCCCTTAATTCTCCTCTGTAAAGTGTCAAGGCGAAACCGGCTAAATATACGGCATAGTAAAAGGGATAAGAATATTTTGCCGTTATTTTTGCGGCTTTTCCGAAAAATTTGTGTTTCTGCCCTAAACCGAACAGAAACACAAATAATTTATTATTCATTCCAAACACCGTCAAAAACAAACTCGGCGGGACCTGTCATATAAACGTGATTATCTTCTGAGCTCCAGTTTATTACGAGAGTTCCGCCCAAAAGCTTAACGCTTACATCGGTGTCTTTTTTGCAGATTCCGTTGAGAATTGCGGAAACAACGGTAGCGCAGGTACCTGTTCCACAGGCCCATGTTTCTCCGGCGCCTCTTTCCCACACTCTCATTTTAAGGTGACTTTCATCAACAATTTCCATAAATTCGGTATTTGTTTTACGGGGGAAGTTTTCGTTTATTTCAACTTTGCTGCCGTATTTTTGAACATCGAAACCGTCAACATCGTCTATAACTGTTACTGCATGGGGATTTCCCATAGATACGCAGGTAAAGGTAAATGTTTTGTCGTCAACGGTAATTTTAAGGTCCTTAACAGGCTCCTCGCCTTCTCCCTTAACGGGAACAAGAGCCGGCGCAAGTATAGGCTCGCCCATATCAACCTTTACTATGGAAACATTTCCGCTTTCGTCAAGTTTCATATCCAAAACTTTAACACCGCCTAATGTTTCAACTGTAATTAAAGTTTTGTCAATAAGTCCTCTGTCGTGAACATATTTTCCCACACAGCGTATGGCATTTCCGCACATTTCAGCCTCAGAGCCGTCCGAGTTAAACATTCTCATTCTTACGTCGCAGCTTTCACTGGGACAAATAAGAACAAGACCGTCAGAGCCTACACCGAAATGTCTGTCGCTTATTTTTACTGCTGTTTCGGAAATGTTTTCAACCTTTTCGCTGAAACAGTTTACATAAACATAGTCGTTTCCGCAGCCGTGCATTTTAGTAAACTTCATTTAAACAACCCCCCTGTTAATTTGTGATAATTGCTTTTACAAATTTGCCTCCCCGTAGAAGAAGAGGCATATACATATATATTCAAATTATTTAATAACTTTAATCCAGCCCTCGGGAGCTTCGATTTTGCCCATTTGAATTCCTGTTAATGTTTCGTAAAGTTTCTTTGTAACTTCGCCCATCTCTTCCATACCGCTGGGGAAACAGATTTCCTTGCCGTGGTCGACAATCTTTCCTACAGGGGAGATAACGGCTGCTGTTCCGCAAAGACCGCATTCTGCAAAGTCCTTAACCTCTTCAAAAGCAACAGGTCTGTGTTCTACCTTTAAGCCTAAATATTTTTCGGCAACATACATAAGAGAACGTCTTGTTATAGAGGGGAGAATACTGTCTGACTTAGGTGTTACAACAGTGCCGTCTTTTGTTACGAAAAGGAAGTTTGCACCGCCTGTTTCTTCAACATAGGTTCTTGTTGCAGCATCGAGATACATATTTTCATCAAAACCCTGATTGTGTGCATCAACAATCTGGTAAAGGCTCATTGCATAGTTAAGACCGACTTTGATATGGCCTGTTCCGTGAGGAGCGGCTCTGTCATAGTCACAAACTCTTATTGTAATAGGCTTAGCGCCGCCTTTGAAATAAGGACCTACGGGAGTTGTAAAAACTCTGAACTGATATTCCTCTGCAGGCTTAACACCTATAACAGCGGAGCTTCCGAAAATAAAAGGACGCACATAGAGAGTTGCCCCTGTTCCGTAAGGAGGAACATAATCGGCATTTGCCTCAATTGTCTTTACAACGGCGTCGATAAACTTTTCCTTGGGATAAACGGGAATTTCAAGCCTTCTTGCTGAATTTTCAAGTCTTTCACCGTTTAAGTCGGGTCTGAAAGCCACAATATGACCGTCAACGGTTGTGTAAGCCTTTAAGCCTTCAAAAACCGTCTGAGCATACTGTAAAACACCGGCACACTCGCTTATAACAATATTGCTGTCTTCAGTAAGAACACCTTCGTCCCACTTGCCGTCTTTATAGTTGGAAACGAATCGCTTATCTGTTTTCTGATAAGCAAAACCTAAACTTGACCAATCAATATCTTTTTTTGCCATTTTAAAACTTCCTTTCGTAATAATTATCATAAAAC